>DAIPZX010000186.1:0-5128 GCA_036781995.1 Massilibacteroides sp.
GTAACTTAATAAGTTTTTATAGTGTTAATTTGGTCGTTTGGACGCTTGGTCGGGAAAAATGGGCATACTACATGCCTGTATGTTTTTTTCTGTGCTTTTAAGTCGTCTCCTGATATATTTATTTTGAAGCATGAATAATCTCGAAGTGCAGGTGAAAGTGCACCCTACAATAAGAGAATTTATAATATCTACCAACGGGAGTGAGCTGATCATTCCCAAAAAGGATGACTGGCTTTGGTTTATACTAAAGCAAAATCTTGATGTGCCGCCGGATGATTATGTTTTCTATACTCCGGACAAAGACTCATATATAAGTATTTCATTGCTTGATACTACCGGAACGAAGGTACAAGTCAGAAACCGGTCGAAACGGCTACTGGGAAGAAAAGATAGGGACCCATCGACAATATATCTGAATCACATGTTTCGCTGGTATTTGTCAATAAAAGCCCAGAACACCATAGCGAGCCACTTTCGAAAAGCATTCAAAGAGTGCTTTCACAATTTCGTTCAGGGAGCCTTAGTCAACAACCCGGATCTGGAGCAAAAAGAAGCTATAATGAGTTTTTGTGATTTTTACAGAATCGAGTTTAACGAAATATCCGAAGATATGCTAATCAAATCCTGGCAAAGATCACCGCAAAAGGAAAGATTAAAGTCTGCGATCAAGTATTGCCCTCTTATTTTTTAGGTAGATTAGTCGGGATAATGTCCTGTGTATTTGAGTGAAAAGTAATGAAAAGTAGTCGTTTTGATGTCCATCGAAAAAGTATAAAATTATGACAAAATCAGACAATATGGGTGGTGTAATTTCCGCCGATTTTATATATCCTTACGAGATAAATTTCTTTGCTGCTTATAACGGACAATGCCGAATTGGACTTAAGGGTGATGCCGAATGGAAGAAACTTAACATTCAACATCAAAGTTTTAACCTCCGAACTCCTCAAAAATCAGATGATGCCGGATTTTTTTTCGAAATATCTGGATCCGTCAAATTAAAGCCTTCCGGTTCGGAGATAAATAGTCTTTATCTTAATTCATACATTATTATACGCTACCAACTTACGGATAATAGCTACATAGTTATAGGTACAGATTGCTATCCTCTATCCTATACAATGGAAATGTTGACACCGTCAAAACCGGCAGGATTTCGGGGATATCAGCTTTCTTTCAGTGGTAAACAACTCATTAACCCTCCGTTTCTCGATCTATAAAGTCCTTTTTCACCCTCATTTTATAGAATAACATTGCACTAAAATAATATTGCAATGTTATATCTACACCACATTTTCAATGGTATCTGGATGATCGAAAGCGATTTCGCGGCCAATTACCTACCCGTTATTGCCAACTATATTCAAGGTAAACCTGTAATCTTACCTGAAGAGCAAAAACAAAACACCCTATTTTCTTTTGTTACTCCTCAAAGCAAAGGTTATGTCGTGTCCAGGTATTACGACTCTACACCGGAAGAAGCTCCTGAGAATTCCGTTGCGATATTAAATATACGTGGAGCGGTTACTAAGCATAACCAGTTCTGCGGACCGACAGGTATGGTTACACAGGCCAACCTGCTCGATAGGTGTTATGCCAACGACAATATAAAAGGTATTGTCTGCCTTACTGAGTCCGGAGGGGGTGAAGCTTATGCTATGCGCATTTTCAATGAAGCAATTTCCCGAAAAAATAAGCCTGTTGTCGGGTTTGTCGATGACCTGTCTGCCAGTGCCGCATACGGCATCATCTCAGGATGCGATCGTATAGTAGCTAACAGTAAACTTGCCCGCATAGGAAGTATCGGGACCTATCAGACTATTGCCGATCATACCGAATATTTCAAAAAACAGGGCATAAACCTGATCGAAATATATGCTACCGAATCGAAAGACAAAAATGGAGATTTCTATGAAGCTCTGAAAGGAAACTTAGAACCTCTCCGCAAAACGGTAGATGTTTTTAATAATGCCTTTTTGTCGCAGATCGAATCTAACAGAGGAGAGAAACTTACATCCGACCGCAAGGAATGGGGAACCGGCAAGGTGTTTTTTGCAGAAGAAGCTAAAAATCTGGGCTTAATCGATGACATAGATACATTCGAAAACGTACTTAATTACTTTTAATATATACATACTCTATGGCAAAATTTATGACAAACAAAGAGTTAGAGCCGTTGCAGAATAAGGCGGGCGCATACGACAGTATCGTTGCCGCTATACTTGCAACTAACTCTAACCTGAAAGCCGAAGAAGTAACAGCCGAACTTATTATCGAAGCTATTACTTCGAACGCTGGTGCTACCGATCCCGAACTTCAATCGAGGTTTGACACTCTTCAGGGACAACACAATGATCTGATTGCAGAACGTAACAGCTTGAAAGAGCAAGTTACCAATCTTCTTAATTCGGCAGCCGAAGATCCGGCGGAAATATCTTCCGATTCGGAAGCGGATGCAGAGCCGCTATCTATTGCAGACTTTGCCAATAAGAACAAAGGCAATACATCTGCCATATTAGAGATGGCTAAAAAAGAAGGTCTAATTTAAATAACATTGACGTAAATGGCTAAAGTTGTTAATATTGATGATTTGAAAAGGTTTGCCGTAGAGTATGATAACTATCTTCGGGAACTTCCCTTTTTCAAACTGAACGAGATCGCAAAAAGATTGCGCATCCGTATAATACGTGTCAAAGGCGAACACGTAATTGTAAGTAAACGTCGAAAAGCGGGTATCCTTCGTCCCTATAAACCGGGAATGACTCTACGGAACCAGCAGGAACTAATGAAATTCTTTGAGGCTAAGATTAAGCCGGAGAAAACCTACGCCGAATTGTTCGATAACATCAACAATTACAAAGAGGTAAAAGTGATATCGAATGCCGGTGAGATGGTAAACAATAAAACAAAAAAACATCCGCTTGAGTTCCTTATCCTGAACGACATGGTTACATCGTATGGCGAAGATGTAGCTTTCAACTTGTTCTTCGCTGAACGCGATGAAGATGTGAAGTCTGCAGCTACAGCCTTTACCGGATTTAATCCAAAGCTCGATATTCTTATTGCTGCAGGTGAAATATCTGCTGCAAAAAAGAACCTTGTTACCACAGGAGCATTCGATATGCCCGTTGATGGGGACGATACGGACTCATACGATAAGATGGTGGACTTCCTGAAACAAGTGCATCCGATGATGAAACAAGGCGAAACTTTGTTGTATGCAACAGATAAACCTTTGCAGGCTGCTCTTGCTGCTTATGCAAATAAGGTGAAGTACCATAATGATCCGACAATGGCTCAAATGCTGGAAAAACTGCGTAGCGACGCAGAACTTCCCAACCTTAATGTGATAAGAGATCCGGTACTGGGAACCGGCGACCGTTTGATGCTGGCTAAACCCGGACTTCTCGATCTTGGAACAAATGAGGAGTCTGACGGACAATTCGTTCAGGTTCGTAACATCTTTGACGACCCGAACGATGTTCAGTTCTGGATACAGGCTGACTGGGATACCCGTATTGTCGACATTCATCCTAAACTATTCATGATGAATGAACAATCCAATACCGGAGTTAATCTCGCAGGAGATTATTGATAACGAATAAGATGTATCGGCTCAGGTCGATACACTTCCCATTTTTTTTACTAAATAAAACCATATATTATGGCAGACGATAAAAATTTCTATAAATCCATCCTGCGTAGGGCAGGTGGAGAAAATATGGGTGGATGGAAAAACCGCTTGTTATTCTATCCCGAACATTTATTTAAAGCCGTTCCATTGTTGATCGCAAAACCCGAAACAGTTGAAGAATTGGCTCTGGCTGAAGGAACTTTTGAACCCCGCGAAGCGGGTACAGAGCCTATGGCTATTTACGCAACCGACAAAACGGTAGGATATAAAGCCGAAAATCAGGGAGAACTCGACGGGCAAAGCTTTAAAGGCAGTGGTGAATTCTTTCATCCCGGAACCAAAACTGAGGTAGCCGGCATATCGCGCCAGTTGAACAATACTCCCGGATACCTTATTATTATAAGTCCGGAAGATGAGCAGTTTATTTGTGGTCAACCAGGTTTACCCGTTTACATCAAGCCTAGTTTCGACGGTGGAACGCAGCGAGCCGACCGACGCGGATTCGCTTTTACATTCGAGCATGATAGCTATGTGCCGTTCATCAAACTGAAAACACCTATCGATGTTGAAGTTTACTTTAATCCCGTAACACAGCCATGATGTTGAAGCAGATCGATGACTGGTTAAGAGACGTGAAGCGGCAGTACGCTTTTGGTCTGGCTGTATTTATTGCTCTCGCTTCGTTGGAGGCGAAAAAGAAATACGGCGAATTTCTCCGTTCGGGAGAGAATGAAGATGTTGCCCCCAACGATCCCCGTTTTCCTATGCTAATTAATAAGGTAACAGCTATTTACAACATAGTGAAAGCTGATCCGCAGAAATATGCTGAAGCTTTAGCGGCTCTGGCAGCTCCGGTGATCCGTCCCCGTGAACAGGTAAAACAAATCATTGATCTGAAGCAGGAACGTGACGAACTACAGGAGCAAGTCGATGAACTTACCGGATCGGAAGACGATAAGACTGCCGAAATTGAGCAACTGCAGGAAGAGCTTGAGGAAAAGGACAGCGAAATCGATTCCCTGAAAGCAGAGCTTAAGGAAAAAGGCATCAAAGTGATGGACGGCAAAGACTTGCCTAAATCACTTGCTCCGAAATACGAAAGGGTAAAAGCTATTGTTCCTCTTATGGCAGCCATTCACGGTGAATTGAAAGATACAACGCTTACCGATGAACAGCGGAAAGCTAAAGCTGAAGAATTGTGCAATCTGGATGATGAACGCCGCGCCCTCTGGGACGACATCGATGCTTATCTGAATGATTATAATTCGGTGCTTACCGAAGAAAAGAAATTCGAGTACTCCGAAGATCCTGTTATCCGTGGCGCGCAAATTGCCAACCGGTTGAAACGTTTGAAAGAAAATATCAAACGCAACCAGGAAGCGGCAGAAAGGCACAATACCAATAATAAACCCGATTATGAGCGAAAAGCCCGTGAAAAGGTGGTGGCTATGGAAGCCGAACTTAAGGAACTGGAATCGATGCTGGATGAAAAGA
>DAIPZX010000187.1:0-5121 GCA_036781995.1 Massilibacteroides sp.
TCTGCTTGTTTTTGTTTTTAATCAACAATAAAGGGCAGCTATCAGACTGCCCTTTATATTAATTTATTAATCTAAACTGTGAATAACCAGCCCGGAACGAAGTTTTGGTTCGAACCAGGTCGTTTTCGGAGGCATTATGTTTCCGGTATCGGCAATAGCAATCAATTGCTCCATAGAAACCGGATAAAGTGCCAATGCCACTTTCATTTCTCCACTATCCACACGACGTTTCAATTCTCCCAACCCACGGATTCCACCAACGAAATCAATACGCTTATCCGAGCGTAAATCTTTAATTCCCAAGATTTCATCCAACACAAGATTCGAAGAAATAGTGACATCTAATACGCCTATCGGGTCATTATCATTGTATGTTCCCGGTTTAGCGGTTAAGGAATACCATTTGCCCGACAAATAGAGTGAAAAATTATGCAATGCGGCAGGTTTATAAATCTCCGTACCTTTTTCTTGAACGATAAAGTTATCAGACAATTTAGTCAGGAATTCTGCATCAGAAAGTCCATTCAAGTCTTTTACTACACGATTATAATCTATAATTGTCAGTTGGCTGGCAGGAAAACACACAGCCATGAAATAATTATACTCTTCATCTCCACGATGAGCCGGGTTTTGTTTAGCCTTTTCAGCCCCCACTAAAGCCGCGGCAGCCGAACGATGGTGTCCATCGGCAATATACAAGGAGGGGATAGCAGCAAATAATTCCGTAATACGCCGGATATCCTGAGCCTCATCAATCAACCAAAATGTATGACCAAAACCATCCAAAGGAGCAACAAAATCATATTCAGGAGCTTTATCGGTATATTTTTTTACGATACGATCCAACTCCGCATTATCCGGGTACGCAAAGAAAACAGGTTCTATATTTGCATTATTCACACGCACATGTTTCATTCGGTCTTCTTCCTTGTCTCGTCTGGTCAACTCATGTTTCTTGATATTACCTTTCAGATAATCATCAACCGAAGCACAAACAACCAGACCATATTGCGTACGTCCGTTCATCGTTTGAGCATACACATAATACATCTCTTGCTGATCCTGTACTAACCAGCCTTTTTTCTGAAACATTTTGAAGTTTTCAACAGCTTTTTCATATACAGCCGCATCGTGCTCATCCGTTCCTTCGGGGAAGTCTATTTCCGGTTTGATAATATGATACAATGATTTTTCATTTCCCTTCGCTTCGTCACGTGCTTCTGCCGAATTCAAAACGTCGTACGGACGAGAAACGACCTGTTCAACCAAATCAACAGGTGGTCTGATCCCTTTAAATGGTTTTATTACCGCCATTACATGTTATTTTGTTAACTATCTGTTATTTATTCACTCTATATAGTTCATTCCCATTTTTCAGGAAATCCACAATCTGGTTTGCAGCTGCAAGACCTGCATTTATATTTGCCTCGGCTGTTTGAGCGCCCATCTTTTTAGGAGTTGCAAAATAACGATCCGGATAAGCCGCTAAAAGCTCCGCATGATTAGACGGCTGAATATCCGTAAAGTATTTAAAGTCGGGTCGTTCTATAAACATTTTCAGCAATCCTTCATCATCTACCACCTCTTTGCGGGCAGTATTTACAACAACGGCCCCTTTAGGCATTGAATTCATCAATTCAAAATTGATTGATTTCTTTGTTTCTGCCGTTGCCGGAATATGCAAAGATACTATTTGACAAGTCTTGAACAAATCGGCAGCAGATGCTAATGCCTTTACACCGTCATTTTCGATAGTCACACTTGAAGTATAGGCATCGTAAGCGTACTGTTTCAATCCAAATCCTTTGCCAATACGCGCCACATTACGGCCCACATGTCCATAAGCCAATATACCGAGCTTTTTATCTTTCAGTTCAATTCCCGCTGTTCCATTAAAGAAACCACGAACTCCGTAAAGCAGCATACCAAACACTAATTCGGCTACAGCATTCGCATTCTGCCCCGGCGTATTCATTACACATACCTTATTTGCAGTAGCAGCACTCAAGTCCACATTATCATATCCTGCTCCCGCCCGAACTACAATCTTCAGCTGTTTAGCAGCATTCAGAACGTCCTGATCAATAATGTCACTACGAATAATAATCGCATCCACATCCTGAACAGCAGTCAGCAATTGTGCCTTTTCCGTATATTTTTCAAGCAGCGCTAATTCAAAGCCCGCCTTTTCAATAATATCCCGTATTCCCTGAACAGCTACGGGAGCAAAGGGCTTATCCGTTGCAATTAATATTTTTGCCATACTCAATGTGTTTTTTCAAAATCTTTCATTACCTGAATCAAAGCTTCCACACTGCTCTTATCCATTGCATTATAGATAGAAGCGCGAAACCCGCCAACAGAACGATGTCCTTTAATACCCACCATTCCCGCAGCTGATGCAAATGCATTAAAGTCTGCTTCAAGTTCTTTATACTCTTCGTTCATAACGAAACAAACATTCATGATAGACCGATCTTCTACAGCGGCCGAACCTTTAAACAATTTGTTACGGTCTATTTCATCATAAAGAATAGCAGCCTTTTCAATATTCTTACGCTCCAACACTTTCAAACCACCTAATTCCTTATAAAGTTTCAAAGTTTGAAGGCTTGCATAAATAGGTAATACGGGAGGCGTATTAAACATGGATTCTTTCGCAATATGCGTTTTGTAATTCAACATAGTAGGAATGGAACGATCTACATGTCCCAATGCATCTTCGCGTACAATAGCCAATGTTACACCCGCCGGACCAAGATTCTTTTGTGCACCGGCATAGATAAGATCATATTTGGATACGTCTACCGGGCGAGAGAATATATCGGACGACATATCAGACACCAAACGCACCTTTACATCCGGATCATATCTCATCTCCGTACCGAAGATCGTATTATTAGACGTAAAATGAAAATAATCCGTATCATCTGCTATCGAATACCCCTTGGGTATATAGGAGTAATTCGCCTCTTTTGACGAAGCAACAACTTCAACTTCACCGAAAAGTTTTGCTTCCTTAATGGCATTGGAAGCCCACGTTCCCGTATCCAGATAAGAAGCTTTTTTGTTGAGTAGATTGAAAGGCACCATACAGAACTGCATGCTTGCTCCTCCTCCAAGAAAAACCACTTCGTATCCTGCCGGAACATCTAACAGTTCCTTTATTAAGGCTCGCGCCTCATCGCTTACGGCTACGAATTCTTTACTTCTATGCGAAACTTCGAGTAAGGACAACCCTGTACCAGCAAAATCATTCACTGCTGCAGCGGTATTCTTAATTGTATACTCGCTTAGGATAGAAGGACCCGCATAAAAATTGTGCTTCTTCATACTTTTATGAATTAAATGTTATAAAAATGTTATAAAAACTCCGCTTCATCAGCCCTGTTTATAAAACAGGCAGCTAATGTACGTTTTTTTTTGAGAGTAACGGACATTTAGTTATCAAAATACAGATATAAATGCCATAATAACACTAATAACGCCCGTGCCATAACGCTTTCATATGTTCTACCATTTTTTTCTCGGCAGGGCTCTCCTGCCCTTCCCAAAATCGTTCTTTCAGTGCTTCATGAGGTAAATAGTCTTGTTTTACAAAGTGATCCGGATAATCATGAGCATATTTATAATCTGTTCCATAGTTTAGTTCGGACATCAACTTTGTCGGGGCATTCCGCAGATGTAGAGGTACGGGCAGATCGCCGGTTTGATTCACAAAAGCAATCGCCTTGTCGATCGACAGGTAGGCAGAATTACTCTTCGGGCTGCATGCCAGATAAACCGTTGTTTCGGCAAGAACAATACGCCCTTCCGGCCAACCGATTTTCTTCAGGGAATCAAAACAAGCATTAGCCAATAATAGAGCGTTGGGATTAGCCAGGCCCACGTCTTCGGCTGCCGAAATCACAAGCCGGCGCGCAATAAACTCCGGGTCTTCCCCTCCTGCCACCATACGGGCCAGCCAATATATTGCTCCGTCCGGATCGCTTCCCCGTATAGATTTGATAAATGCAGAGATAATATCATAGTGCATTTCTCCACCTTTATCATAAGCCGCCGGGTTTTCCTGCAATCGTTCAACTACTTTTGCATCTGTTATCTCAACACGTGCACTTTCTTCTGCCGAAACCACCAGTTCGAGAATATTCAAAAGTTTACGCGCATCACCACCCGAGTAACGAAGCAAAGCTCCTGTTTCTGTCAGAAGAATTTCTTTTTCTTTAAGCACAACGTCATTCCGGATCGCCTGATCCAACAATTCCAGCAGATCGTTTTTATCCAAAGACTTCAAAACATACACCTGGCAACGGGATAATAACGGACGGATCACCTCGAATGAAGGATTTTCGGTTGTTGCACCAATGAGCGTAACAACTCCCGTTTCAACGGCATTTAATAAGGAATCTTGCTGGGATTTACTGAAACGGTGTATCTCGTCAATAAACAGCAAAGGAGAAATGGTATTAAAAAACTTGTTCTTCTTTGCCTGATCAATAACTTCGCGCACGTCCTTCACACCGGAACTGATCGCACTCAGGGTATAAAACGGCGCCTCCAGTTTGTTTGCGATAATCTGAGCCAATGTCGTTTTTCCTACACCGGGAGGCCCCCATAAAATAAAAGAGGGCACTCTTCCTGCGTCAATCATTCTGCGCAGCACAGCCCCTTCTCCCACCAGATGTTTTTGTCCAATGTATTCATCCAGCGTTTTAGGACGTAATCTCTCGGCTAAAGGTTGACTTATCATAGTAACAAAAATCGCACATTTTATCCACTTGACAAAAAAACATCCTCAAAAAAAAACAAGAGGCATGATCATTTTAAATAGTATCGTCATTTGCGAGCGCAGTGAAGCAATCCAGTTCCGCCACAATGGATTGCTTCGTCGCTTCGCTTCTCGCAAATGGCGTCACGGGGTGTGCGTTTTTTGTTTTCCGAAAAAATGGCAGTTTTATGGTTTTTTGAAAAAAGACAAGAAGCTGTTTTGAATTTATTCTCTACTAATTTTATTAAGTATAATTTAGAATCAGGTAGAATCTGTGTAACTATTCAGCCATTCGTTATTGGAGAGTAAAGGTCAACCATGTTTTCAACATCACTATGAATCAAAAAAAACAT
>DAIPZX010000188.1:0-5053 GCA_036781995.1 Massilibacteroides sp.
ATGATATAATTTTAGATCTTCCGGACAAACCGGGATTTATGTATGAGACGAAAGAATAGCTCATTTGGCTTTAACTCTAATATTATGAAACAAATCTTTATTCAATTTGCTGTCTATATTATTGCTTTATGTGGCGGTGTTTTCTTTTTTGAAATAGTGACTACTATCATATATAAAATGCTTTCTATAGAAAATGCGTCTGATAATATGTTCCCAGCAGCCATTGGATCTTTAGTTGGTTCATTATTGGCATGTCGTTATTTTTATAAAAAAGGAGTATTGACATTAAATCGCTCTTTTTTCAGCATACCGTCTTCCTCCTATCTTATTCCTACAATTGTTATTGGAATATCACTATTCTACATAGATGAATACCTTGCGTTTTATCTTTTAAGAATATTCCCCTCAGAACTTGTAGTAATGGAAGCCAGCGGCAGAATGAATATATTATTACACCTGTTTAGTGTGTTATTGGTTGCTCCTGTTTTTGAAGAGATTGTATTCAGAGGAGTTTTTTTTAAGACGCTAATGAGTCGCTATAAATTTAGTGTAGCTGCTACTATAACATCACTCCTGTTTGCTATAATACATTTTGAGCCGGTTGCCATGCCTTTTCTTTTTATGGGAGCTGTTTTGTATTGTTGGGTTTATATGAAAACCGGGAGCATATTACTTCCAATAACTCTTCATATAATCAACAATGCCTTAACTGCCATTTTGGTTTATGGAAAGATTGAATCTGATTTGTTTTTTTCAACATCAACGGTTAGTCAGCATGTCTGGTTTATTTGTGCTATTTTGCTGCTTGTCTTTTGTTTGAGACAGATACAGTATCAAAACAAAAAAGATAATCTAACAGAAAATTTTGAAAGAATAGATGTGGTCTGATTCTATTTAATTTGAACAATCAAGAAACACAGAAATTAACAACGAATAAGATGATGAAAATAAAAAAGGTGCTATCCAGTTGATAACACCTTTTTTATTTGTTAATCCTGACGACGTTCAGGGCGTGGACCGCGTTCTGGTCTTGGACCGCGTTCGCCTCTTGGAGGACGTTCTTCGTAGCCTTCCGGTTTGGGAAGTAATACTTTTCTTGAAAGTTTGAACTTGCCGGTTTTGCTGTCAACATCAACCAATTTAACCTGAATGATGTCTCCTTCTTTAAGACCCGCCTGTTCTACTGTTTCTAACCTCTTCCAGTCGATTTCCGAAATGTGGAGGAGTCCGTCTTTACCCGGCATGAATTCAACGAATGCACCGTAAGGCATTACGGAAGATATTTTTCCTTCGTAAACTTCGCCTACTTCGGGAACAGCAACAATACCTTTGATTGCTCTGATAGCAGCATCAATCATGTCTTTATTTGTTCCTGATATTTCGATCAGACCGAAACCATCCACTTCTTCAATGGTAATAGTCGCGCCGGTCTTTTCCTGAATTCCCTGGATGATCTTTCCACCCGGACCGATTACCGCACCGATAAATTCTTTACCGATTGTCAGTGTCTCGATACGTGGAGCATGAGGTTTAAGATCTGCACGAGGTTCTGCGATACAGTCTGTGATCTTACCTAAGATATGCAGACGTCCGGCTTTTGCTTGTGCCAGCGCGTTTTCCAGAATTTCGTATGACAGACCATCTACCTTGATGTCCATTTGGGTAGCGGTGATACCGTCTTTTGTTCCGGTTACTTTGAAGTCCATATCTCCTAAATGGTCTTCGTCACCCAGAATGTCTGAAAGGATGGCATAGTTGGTTCCTTTGTTTTCTGAGATTAAGCCCATAGCGATACCTGATACCGGTTTTTTAATCTTTACACCGGCATCCATAAGCGCTAATGTTCCGGCGCAAACAGTTGCCATGGAAGAAGAACCGTTTGATTCGAGGATGTCCGAAATAACACGTATTACGTAAGGATAATCCGAAGGAATCATACGTTTCAGCGCGCGATGAGCCAGATTACCGTGCCCGACTTCACGACGACCTACGCCACGTGATGCTTTGGCTTCTCCGGTAGAGAAAGGAGGGAAGTTGTAGTGAAGCAGGAAGCGTTCTTTTCCATGATTCAATACATCGTCTACTAATTTTTCGTCTGATTTAGTACCCAATGTTACCGTTGTAAGAGACTGTGTCTCGCCACGAGTAAAGATAGCGGAACCGTGAGGACCAGGCAGACAATTGATTTCTGTCCAGATCGGGCGGATTTCTGTTGTCTTACGACCGTCTAAGCGCTTGCCTTCATCCAGAATAGCACGACGCATCGCTTCTTTCTCTACATCATGATAATAACGACCGATCATTTCGCCTTTTACTTCGAGCTCTTCTTCGCTCAGAGCGGCTTTGTATTCGGCGATTATGTTTTGAAATGCTTCACCACGCTCGTGTTTTCCCGTACCCGATGTTGCTACAGCGTATGCCTTTGCAAAACATTTATCGTGTACGTCTTTGCGTAGTTCTTCGTCATTTTCTTCGTGGCAGTATTCGCGTTTGGTCAGTTTGCCGCAAGCTTCGGATAGTTCGAGTTGTACTTGGCATTGTGCTTTAATCGCCTCGTGAGCGATCTTGATAGCTTCCAGCATTTCTTCTTCCTGCACTTCGCTCATTTCGCCTTCTACCATCATAATGTTATCTAATGTAGCACCTACCATAATATCGATATCTGCTTTTTCCAATTGAGAGAAAGTAGGGTTGACGATAAAATTACCATCTACGCGAGCTACACGTACTTCTGAAATAGGACCATTAAAAGGTATATCTGATACCGCAAGAGCTGCAGAAGCTGCCAAACCGGCTAAAGCGTCCGGCATATCTTCGCCATCCGCTGAGAATAAAATTATATTTACATATACTTCAGCATGATAATTGTCCGGGAAAAGAGGACGCAAAGCGCGGTCTACTAATCTGGATGTCAGAATTTCATAATCCGAAGCACGGCCTTCTCTTTTGGTGAATCCACCGGGAAAGCGGCCTATTGCTGAAAATTTTTCTTTGTACTCTACTTGAAGCGGCATGAAATCGACACCGGGGTTCGCATCTTTTGCTGCACAAACGGTTGCTAATAAAACGGTATTACCCATTGTTACGGTAACGGCACCATCCGCTTGTTTAGCCAATTTCCCGGTCTCGATGGTAATGGACCTTCCATCACCTAATTCGATCGTCTTGTTAATTGGATTAAGCATAATCTTTTATCTTATTTTTTTATCTGTAAAATTCTTGCAAATGTAATGAAAGTTTACTCTAAATAGGTGTAAATGAAAATAAAAAGCACGTATCAACCTTTTTTTTACCGGTCAAAAGTTGTATTTAGATGGAAGTGGGTTTTCCCTCCGGATTCATACGGTCGCGTATTCTACTCCAGGCAGGGGTGCCAAACAAGCAGCATTCCCGTATGGTATGATACATTTGTTTATCTTCTCTGCATTCTCACTAACAGGGGTGTTGGAATACCAAAAGTCAACCGAATTCAGTAAATGAGTATACTCATTTCGGAAAAAGACTATACCCCTTGTTAAGTTGAATGGCTGTTTATGTTGCTGTATATAAATTATGGTTCGCGTACTTAATTTGATAATATATCTACACAAATATAGAATAAAATAAAACTATTTTTTTTATTTGCAGAAACTTACTGACATACTGTTGTCAGCGAGGGACTCTATCTTTGTTCTACAATCAAAAAATATCGGATTATGAAAATTACATCTTATCTTGTTTTTAACGGAGATGCGGAAGAAGCGGCGAATTTCTATGCAGACGCATTGGGTGGGGAAATAGAAAACCTCTATCGTTATGACACTCTGCCTGCTACCGAAGAAATGCCGGTTCCGGACGAATGTAAACAATTTATTTTGCATTGTTGCATTACTTTCCCCGGCGGGTCTATGAGTGTGGCAGATACGTTGCCGCATGATAAACGTAGTTTTGGTAATAAAGGACACATGCTGACGCTCGATTGCGATTCGATTGCTCAGGCTGAGAAGATTTATGCCAAGCTGACGAAAGGAGCGCAAAAGATAGAATGCGAACTGGGTGAAGCGTTCTTTGCCAAACGATACGCTGAAGTGCTGGACCGTTACGGTGTGCTTTGGGCGATTCTATACGACGAAAATTAAATAAGCTTGAACCGACTCGACCGTATATCGACACTCCTGGTGCAATTGCAATCGCGACCGGTTGTCAGGGCGTCTGAAATGGCAGAACGTTTCGGCGTAAGTTTGCGCACGATTTACCGCGACATGAATACCTTGTCCGAAGCCGGTGTGCCGATATGTGGAAATTCGGGGATTGGCTACTCTTTAGTAGAAGGTTACCGCCTGCCTTCACTGATGTTTACGAAAGAAGAGGCGATGGCTTTTCTGACCGCCGAAAAGATTATCGAACAACTTACGGATAGCCAGAATAGCCATTATTTCCGACAGGGAATGGACAAAATACGCGCGGCATTGCGTGCTGTTGATAAAAAATACCTGCACGATATGAGTGATTCTATCGCGGTATATAAGAGTAAGAGCAGTCGTGAAAGTCTGCCTAATTTATTGCAGATCATCTTAAGTAGCATCAATGAAAAGCTGATTGTTGAAATAGATTATACGAATGCAGACGAAAACAAAACAAAAAGGTCTTTGGAAGCGGTTGGTATCAGCTATTCACATCCCAATTGGTATCTTTCGGCCTGGTGCCATCTGCGGCAAGAATACCGGATGTTCAGACTGGATCGTATCGGCGATATCAAAACGACAAACGAAAAACAGACCAAGACGCATCCGCCTTTAGAGTCGCTTGTCGGGGTGGATGATCCTCAATGCCTTATTGAAGCCGTTTTACTGACCAGTAAAGAGGTATCCGGATATAACGCGGACAGGTGTTTCTTTATGGGCTTGACCCATGAAAAGGAATTACCCAACGGACAGATCGAACAAACCTACAGAGCCTATTCCCTTGAACCTTTAGCCAGATGGGTGCTTGCAAATGCCGACACAACAACGGTAGTCCATCCGGTGGAGATAAAAAATATAATAAAACGAATTATTCAACAATTAGACTTATG
>DAIPZX010000189.1:0-5024 GCA_036781995.1 Massilibacteroides sp.
GATTTGTTTTATCCGGTCTACCCGGGATTTCTAAAATTCAAAACAGCTTCTTAATGAATCAGTGTTGAATCATTATCAAAAATATGCGTTTTCTAACAAAAGGCAGTTTCAATCTTTGTATTATCGTCTGTTTTTATTTGGAATTTTCTTATTATTTTTGACCGCAATTAATAAAAAGAATATGCAAAAATTGATATCCTACCCACTGTCTATTATCTATTATCTGTTATTCGGAGCAACGTTGATTATTTTTCACCCTATCCAATGGGTTTGCTTTAATCTGTTTGGCTATCAAGCGCATAAAAAGAGTGTCGATGCCCTTTCGTTCTTTCTGGTTGCCAATACCTATGTATTGGGGACAAGGTATAAAATTGAAAATATAGAAAATCTGCCGGAAGGCGTACCGTTGATTATAGCATCAAATCATCAGAGTCTTTACGATATAGTTGCTTTGGGTTGGTTTCTGCGAAAAGTGCATCCTAAATATATCAGTAAAATAGAGCTGGGTAAAGGAATACCCAGTATTTCGTATAACCTGAACCATGGAGGGTCTGTGTTGATTAATAGAAAAGATGCAAAGCAGTCTTTATCTGCCATCAGGCAAATGGCAGAATATATTGAGACCAACAAACGGTCGGCAATCATCTTTCCGGAAGGGACAAGGAGCTTGACCGGCAAACCAAGACCATTTGCTGAAAACGGATTGAAAATACTATGTAAATATGCCCCTTCTGCCTATATGGTTCCTGTGACGATTAATAATTCATGGAAAATGACAAGATGGGGAAGTTTTCCTATGGGACTGGGAAATAAACTGACGCTTACTATACATCAGCCTTTTCCGGTAAAAGACAGGTCATTCGGAGAAGTTTTCACAAAAACCGAACAAGCCGTGATCGAGGCTATTATATAATCCATTCGGTGTAATACGTATAGCTGGGCAAATGTATTACGAACGCATTTAAATAGTATCGTCATCCTATCCTATGTTTGTAGTCGAATGTGGGTTGAATGAGAAAATAACATCGTCTTTGCGAGAAACGAAGTGACGAAGCAATCTAAGTGGTGTATACTGGATTGCTTCACTGCGCTCGCAATGACATCGCGGTTTGATGACGCCGTAACACAGGGCAAACGTACTACGCCGAATGGATAATTTTCGGGATAATATTCTTACATTTGTACAATCTTGAATAGGCAATATAAAAGAGATTAGTATGAAATACAAATTATTGGTTCTTGATGTCGACGGCACATTAGTGAACAGCGCAAAGGAAATTTCTAAACAAACGTTGGCTACTCTTTTGAAAGTGCAGCATATGGGCGTACGCATTGTCCTTGCGTCCGGACGTTCTACATATGGTTTGCGTCATCTGATTGAAGCGTTGGAATTAAAGAATAACGGAGGCTACATCCTTTCTTATAATGGCGGACAAGTGATCGATTTGAAAAATGATGAAGTTTTATTTGAAAAACGGATCGATCCCCTACAGATTCCTTATCTGGAAAAAACAGCCGCAAAGAAAGGTTTCGGAATATTTACTTATTATAAAAATCAGATCATTACAGCGACTCCGGAAAACAAACATATTCAGAATGAAGCTAAATTGAATGATATGGAGGTGGTTGCGGTGGATCATTTTTCTGAAGCAGTTTCCTTTTCACCCTGCAAATGTGTTTTGGTCAGTGATGATGAGCAAGCCTTGGTTGATCTGAAAGATCATTGGCGGAAACGTCTGGCGGGCGTTCTGGATGTGTATCGATCTGAACCGTTCTTTCTGGAAGTCGTACCGGAGTTTATAGATAAAGGCAATACATTAGGCGTATTAATTGAAAAATTAGGTTTAGGCGAGGAAGAAGTCATGGCGATCGGTGATGGACGCAGAGACTTTTCGATGATACAGCTTGCCGGATTGGGTATTGCCATGGGGAATGCCCAGGAATCGATTCAGGCTTGTGCCGATTATGTGACGGAAAGCAACGATGATGATGGTGTAGCGCTGGCAGTACAAAAGTTTATTATCGCGGAAGTCCGTCCGGCGGATATTTCGTTGGATGAACTGAATTCCGGTAGCCGTCATGCACTCATGGGAAATTTAGGAATTCAGTATACATATGCTTCGGAAACACGTGTGGAGGCCACCATGCCTGTAGATAAACGCACACGACAACCCTTTGGCATATTACATGGAGGGGCAACACTCGCGTTGGCAGAAACCGTAGCCGGACTTGGCTCCATGATTATTTGCGAGCCCGATGAGATTATAGTTGGCATGCAGGTGAGCGGCAACCACATGTCTTCTGCGCATGAAGGCGATACGGTACGCGCCGTGGGAATAGTTATTCATAAAGGACGATCATCTCATGTCTGGAATGTGGATGTGTTTACATCAACCAATAAACTTGTTTCTTCTATCCGTGTAGTTAATAGTGTATTAAAAAAGAGATGATAGCTGAAAACGCCCATATCTTAGATGCACTCATAAAACAAGGTAAAAGTTTTGCAATTTATCGCTTGCCGGAAGAATCTCTCCCCCGCTTTGTCATGCAGACTTCCGGTACTCCGGATTGTTTTGACGATATTGAAAACCTGAACGGACAGAACGGATTTGTTATAGCCCCTTTTTGTGTAAGGGACAATTTGCCTATTTTATTGATACGACCGGATTGCACGGATCTGTCGGAAGCAAAGCTAAATTCAACAGTCAATTATCCGGACACAACAGCTGATCAGAACAGCAAGCCGGGTGATAAAGAAGAGTATCAAAATTTGTTTTTCCGGTTTCACGAATCTTTAGTTAATCATGAATTTGAGAAATTAGTTTTGTCACGAAGAAAGATAGTTGACCGGGAAGAAACGTTCTCTCCCGGACGTTCTTTTTTTTATGCGGCAGATAAATATATTTATTCCTGCGTTTATCTTTTTCATACCCCTCAAAGTGGCACATGGTTAGGTAGCACGCCTGAAATATTACTTTCGGGAAAGGGAAATCATTGGAAAACAATAGCCCTGGCAGGAACCCGTTTTCCGAATTCAGATGTTGTTTCGTGGGATCAGAAAAACCTGAATGAGCAAGAATTGGTTTCTTCTTATATTTCCCGTCAATTGGCTGCTTTTCACATTCAACCTGAAAGAAACGGACCATACACCGTGAAAGCAGGAGAAGTAGCTCATTTGAGAACAGATTTTAAATTTACTCTTCCGGAAACAAGCTCTTTAGGCAGTTTGCTAAAGACGCTCCATCCTACTCCTGCCATATCGGGTCTTCCCAAAGAGAAGGCCTATCGGTTTATCCGGGACAACGAAGCACATGACCGTCTTTATTATTCCGGATTTCTGGGCATGCTGAAACCGGAAGAAGAGACAAATATATATGTAAACCTCAGGTGTATGTATATTGGGAAAAGTTCACTTACTTTGTTTGCCGGCGGCGGCTTGCTCGCTTCTTCCTCTTTAGACGAAGAGTGGGAAGAAACAGAACAGAAATTGAAAACAATGTTGGGGATACTTAAATAATCGGGCTATGTATTCAGATAAAGGGAATGTTTTGCAGTTGGTGGCGTTACTCAAGGCGCATGGTATCACACATATTGTTTTATCTCCCGGCTCACGTAATTCTCCGCTTATTCATTCCTTCGCGGCAGACAAAGATTTCACCTGCTATACGATTGTAGACGAACGAAGCGCGGGTTTTTTTGCTATTGGCATTATTCAGGCGATGAATAAACCGGTTGCCGTATGTTGTACTTCGGGTACGGCTACGCTTAATCTGGGTTCTTCCGTAGCAGAAGCCTATTATCAACAAGTACCGTTATTAGTAATTACTGCTGATCGTCCTCAGGCATGGATTGGTCAAATGGATGGACAAACAATACCGCAAACTAATTTGTTTCAGGGAATCGTCCGCCACTCGGTTCAGCTGCCCCTAATCAATACAGCAGAAGAAGCCTGGTATTGCAATCGATTGATTAATGAAGCTGTCCTTGCTTTAGACAATCGGGTAAAAGGTCCTGCACATATTAATATTCCTTTGGCGGAGCCTTTGTTTGGTTTTAATACGCAGGAGTTACCTGCTGCACGGGTGATCAGTCAATCTTCCACCAATTACAGGATAAATGACGCGGATCAATATGACAAACGTTTCAACACGTATGCCAAACGGATGATCGTTGCAGGTCAACTGCCGCCAGACAGTGGTTTGGCAGATCAACTGAAATCCTTGCATGAAGAATACGGCGTGGTTGTTCTGACAGAACATCTTTCAAATATTCCTATCTCTGAGACGTATAACTTTGACACCATGCTGTATGCTGCCTCTGAAGAAGACCTGAAAGCATTAACGCCGGACTTACTCATTACCTTAGGCGGACATATCGTTTCCAAGAGGCTAAAGCAATTCCTGCGTTCGCAAAACATTCGTGCGCATTGGCATATATCTCCCGTAGGAGAGGTGGTGGATACGTTTCAACGTGTAACCGATATTGTCCGAAGTGATGAGAAAACGTTTCTGGACTATTTAATAACAAACGGAGAGAAAAGCGACAATGGGTTCAAAAAGCATTGGGAAAAAGATTGTGCAAAAATATCCCAACCCCAAACGGCTTTCTCTGACTTATCAGCCGTTGGTCTATTTATAAACGCTTTACCTCAAGATGCCGCTTTGCAATTAGCCAACAGCAACAGTGTGCGATTGGCACAACTCTATGGTTTATCATCATCCATACAGGTCTTTTGCAATCGGGGAACAAACGGGATAGATGGCTCTCTTTCTACTGCGATGGGGTATGCCGCTGCTTCTAAAAGGCAAACTTTTTTACTAATCGGTGACTTAAGTTTCTTTTACGACATGAATGGCCTGTGGAATAAATATAAAGGAAACAACCTGCATATTTTTCTCAATAATAATTCGGGTGGCGAGATATTTCATACCCTTCCCGGATTAAATAAATCCGAGGCTTTACAAGATTATATATCAGCCTGTCATCAGACTGAAGCAAAAGCCTGGGCAGAACAACAAGGGTTT
>DAIPZX010000190.1:0-5014 GCA_036781995.1 Massilibacteroides sp.
TAGAAGAATTAATCTTTTTAGCTTCATTTCACATTTTTTTTTAGCTTATTTCAGTTAAAATGATAACTTTGTCGGCGTTTGCTAACAGAAAAGAACTAAAATAGATATTGAAATGGATACTAAGATTCATGAACTAACCGAAAAGATCTATCAGGAAGGGATAGAAAAAGGAAACCAAGATGCTGCTAAAATTATAGCAGATGCCAATGTAAAAAAAGACAACATTATTGCGGAAGCCGAAGCGGAAGCCAAACGGATTATCGCAAATGCAGAAAAACAAGCACAGGAAACAAAGAAAAACACCGATTCGGAAGTCAAAGTTGCGGCAAGCCAGGTTATTGATTCTTTAAAGAAAGAAGTAACCAATCTGCTGACCGGAGAAATAGCAGATGCGAATGTAAAACCGATTGTGACTGACCGCTCTTTCATGCAAAAAGTAATTCTGGAGATGGCCAATTCGTGGGCTAAGAATGAATCATTTATTATCCAAACAAGTGCAGCAGAAGAGCTCAAAGCCTATTTCGAAGGGAATGCGAAAGAACTGTTGGACAAGGGAGTCAAAATAGAAAAAGTCAATGGTAAGGAAACGTCTTTCACGATTCAACCTGTTGACGGCTCTTATAAAGTTAACTTCGGTGAAGAGGAATTTACGCTATTTTTCCAAGAACTTCTACGCCCGCTATTAGTAGAGAAATTATTTAAAAAATGAGTAAATATCATTGCCTGATAGCAGGACTTCCTGATATTAAGTTGGATGATAGCAAGCAAGTATTTTCGATACTCAGCTTTAAGGAAGAGATGTATAAACTTCTATCCCGTGGAGATAAGAAGCTTATCAACTTGTTCTTTTTGAAATATGACAACCGGAATATACTTTATTGGCTTAAAAATCCATTGGAAAACGATCCTTCGGTTTTGGATGACCGCGGAACGATTTCTCCCGAATCATTTATGGAGTTGGTTGAGGCTTATAAGGAGGGAGAAAAGATAAAGAAAGAAATTCCTTCTTATATGATAGATTTCTTGAAGCTCTATGAAAAGGAAAATGAGGAATCGGAAAAAGAACACGAAACAAACGAGGATGAAGAGGAGACAAACTCTCCCCTATCCCAGGAAGACAAATTGTCTGTTCTTTATTATGACTATGCCATTAAATGCAAGAATAAGTTTTTCTCGACTTGGTTTGAGTTAAATCTGAATATAAAAAATATACTGACCGCCGTAACCTGTCGCAAACACGGGCTGGATAATAACCTATATATTATAGGTGATAATATTGTAGCCGAAAGTTTGCGAACATCAACTGCCAGAGATTTCAATCTGGGCGATGATGTGGAATATCTTCCGGAACTACTACGTCTGGCAGAAGAAACAGACCTTGTTTCGCGTGAAAAAAAGATCGACGTATTAAAATGGGAATGGCTTGACAATAACACTATTTTTAAAGTTTTTGGTATTGAAAGTGTATTTGCTTATTTACTGAAGATCGAAATGATTGAACGATGGACAAATCTGGACAAAGTTACAGGAGAAGCTACTTTCAGGGAATTGATTAATGCCATGAAGAAAGACAGCAATACGGTGCTGAATGAGTTTAAAAAGAAGAATAATAAAATATAATTATGGCTACGAAAGGAATTGTAAAAGGAATCGTATCTAACCTGGTAACTGTAGAGGTAGATGGACCGGTTTCGCAGAATGAAATCTGTTATATCTCTGTCGGAGGCGTGAAACTTATGGCGGAGGTTATCAAGGTTATCGGAGCTAATGCCTTTGTGCAGGTGTTTGAAAGCACACGCGGCATGAGGGTTGGTGATGAAACCGAATTTGTCGGGCACATGCTTGAGGTAACCCTTGGTCCCGGCATGCTGTCTCGTAATTATGACGGACTACAGAATGACCTGGATAAAATGGAAGGAACTTTCCTTAAACGTGGAGATTACACTTTCCCCTTGAACGAAGATGCCAAATGGCTGTTTAAACCTTTAGCTAATGCAGGATCAGTTGTTCAGGCAGGTGATTGGCTTGGTGAAGTGGATGAAAACTTTCAGCCGCATAAGATTATGGTTCCATTCAAATTTGAAGGAAACTATACCATAAAATCTATTGTTGCCGAAGGAGAATATACCATAAACGATACGATCGCTGTTTTAACAGATGATAAAGGCAAAGATGTATCTATTAATATGATTCAAAAATGGCCGGTAAAACAGGCTATTACTTGTTATCAAGCTAAACCTCGCCCCTACAAGCTTCTTGAAACCGGCGTACGTACAATTGACACCATAAACCCGATTGTAGAAGGAGGGACAGGCTTTATTCCCGGACCGTTCGGAACAGGAAAGACGGTATTGCAGCATGCTATTTCCAAACAAGCAGAAGCGGATATCGTAATTATTGCAGCTTGTGGTGAACGTGCGAATGAGGTGGTGGAAATCTTCTCTGAATTCCCTCACTTGGTCGATCCGCATACCGGACGTAAACTGATGGAACGTACCATTATTATCGCGAATACATCAAACATGCCTGTGGCGGCACGTGAAGCTTCTGTATATACCGCCATGACCATTGCCGAATATTACAGGAGTATGGGTTTGAAAGTGCTGTTAATGGCAGACTCGACCTCTCGTTGGGCGCAAGCTCTGCGTGAGATGTCTAACCGCCTGGAAGAACTTCCCGGACCGGATGCTTTTCCGATGGACCTTTCTGCTATCGTTGCAAACTTCTATGCCCGGGCAGGTTATATAGAGTTAAGAAATGGATCTTCGGGTTCGGTAACCTTTATCGGAACGGTATCTCCTGCCGGAGGTAACCTGAAAGAACCCGTTACGGAAAACACGAAGAAAGTGGCCCGTTGTTTCTACGCACTTGAACAGGAACGCGCCGACCGCAAACGTTATCCGGCTGTCAATCCGATCGAAAGTTATTCCAAATACCTGGAGTATCCCGAATTTCAGGATTATATAGCTGATCATATTTCGCCTACATGGATAGGAAAGGTGAATGAAATAAAAACACGTCTGTTACGCGGTCGGGAAATCTCGGAGCAAATCAATATACTTGGTGATGACGGTGTGCCTGTAGATTATCATGTTGTACTTTGGAAGTCCGAACTCATTGACTTTATCATTCTTCAGCAGGATGCATTCGACAGTATTGACTCTGTTACGCCTTTGGATCGTCAGGAATTTATGTTAAACCGTATTGTGGATATCTGTCATGCTGAATTTACATTTGAAAGTTTTCTTGAAGTAACTGATTATTTCAGAAAAATGATCAACATACTCAAACAGATGAACTATTCGGAATATGAAAGTGATAAATTCAAAGCATTCAATACAGAATTGGATGAATTACTGAAAGAGCGAATCGTTAAATAAGTAAGATATGGCAACAAAAGCATTTCAAAAAATATACACAAAAATTACCCAAATCACCAAAGCAACCTGTTCACTCAAGGCAACAGGGGTTGGTAATGACGAGTTGGCTTCTGTAGACGGCAAGTTAGCTCAGGTGGTAAAAATCATTGGAGATGAAGTAACGCTTCAAGTCTTTTCCGGAACGGAAGGAGTACGCACCAATGCTGAAGTTATTTTCATGGGGAAAGCCCCTTCCTTGAAAGTAAGTGATCAATTAGCCGGACGTTTCTTCAACGCTTACGGAGATCCTATTGACGGTGGTCCTATACCCGATGGTGAGGAAGTAGAAATCGGTGGTCCGTCTGTTAATCCGGTACGGCGTAAACAGCCCTCTGAACTAATTGCAACGGGGATTGCCGGCATCGACCTGAACAATACATTGGTGACCGGGCAAAAGATTCCATTCTTTGCAGACCCGGATCAACCGTTCAACCAGGTAATGGCGCTTGTAGCCTTACGCGCGCAATCCGATAAGATTATTCTTGGAGGTATGGGTATGACTAATGACGACTACTTATTCTTTAAGAATACATTTACCAATGCAGGAGCCCTCGATCGTATTGTTAGTTTTATCAATACCACAGAAGACCCATCGGTTGAACGCGTATTGATCCCTGATATGGCTCTGACTGCTGCCGAATATTTTGCAGTGGCACGAAACGAGAAAGTGCTTGTGTTATTGACAGACATGACCAACTATGCAGACGCCCTTTCTATTGTATCAAACCGTATGGACCAGATTCCGTCTAAAGACTCAATGCCGGGTTCTTTATATTCAGATTTGGCTAAGATCTATGAAAAGGCTGTTCAATTTCCCGAAGGCGGCTCAATAACGATTATCGCTGTAACTACACTTTCCGGAGGAGATATTACACACGCTGTGCCGGATAATACCGGCTATATTACGGAAGGTCAGCTTTATCTTCGTCGTGACAGTGATATCGGTAAAGTTATCGTGGATCCATTCCGCAGCTTATCCCGTTTGAAACAGCTTGTGACAGGAATCAAGACGCGCGAAGACCATCCTCAGATCATGAATGCGGCTGTACGTTTGTATGCTGATGCGGCTAATGCGAAAACAAAAATGGAAAACGGCTTCGATCTTACGGACTACGACAACCGTACGCTGGCTTTCGCAAAAGAATATTCCGACAAACTATTAGCAATTGATGTAAACTTAGACACAACAGAGATGCTTGATGTAGCCTGGAGTTTGCTTTCTACTTACTTCTCTCCTACTGAGGTAAATATCAAACAGTCTTTAATCGACCAATACTGGAAGAAATAACATATGGCAATCAAGTTTCAATATAATAAAACATCACTTCAACAGCTTGAAAAGCAACTCAAGATGCGTGAACGTTCTCTGCCTACTATCAAGAGCAAAGAGAGCGCATTGCGTATGGAGGTAAAGCGTATCAAAGACGAAGTGGTCAGATTGGAACTTCAACTGGAAAAAGAAATCAAAAACTACGAGAATATGCTTTCTCTGTGGAAAGAATTTTCTCCGGACTTAATCAGCGTAAAAGATGTCGAAATCTCCACACGTAAAATAGCCGGAGTGGTAATTCCACTTCTTGGTGAGATTGAGTTTG
>DAIPZX010000191.1:0-4946 GCA_036781995.1 Massilibacteroides sp.
TTTTCTTTTATTTGTGGTATGTGGTAGAGTGGCTGTTTCGATTGGTGCAATACCTGAGCTTTGAGGAAGCCTATCGGAATATATCATTTGAGAGGGAAGCTCACACAATGCAGTTCATTTCCGATTATTTGAGATGTAGAAGAAAATTCACGTTTATACATTATTTAAAGAACCGTTAAATATCAATTAAATATGGCATATAACAAACGAAATTTACTTGTTAAGATATTGGAGATCCAGGAACTTGTTGCGGTAGAGTATGCCAAGGGTATTTCCTATACGGTTATTTATCGAAGATATATACGCGATAAGTATTATATTAGTTATTCCACTTTTAATAATTACCTATCGCGTAATGTCAAAAAGGAGTTGGCTGAACTTGATGTTCAACGACAGGACTCACAAATGGAGTTATTCTGAGCCGTTCTATCAACGAACCTACAATCAAATACTATTTGATATACAAATAAACTATTGTGGCTTACTTCTCCCTGGGAACGCCTTACAAGACAATCAAAATCCTTAGTTCCGAAACCTTGCAACATTTCATATACTTTACTAATCACATCATAAGAAGTGAGAGCTTCCTCTCTTACTTCTTCCGGAGCATTAGCGGCGGTACTGCCTTGACTAAGCGGATCGAAAGCCAAGGTAATGGTTACTGATGCCCGGCACTCTTGAACCTTGTCTGTTATGTCCTTTGTTTGCGGGATCCCGATGCGGATGAGCGCACAAGGCCATGCTACCGGAGGTCGGTCGTTAGCACCCACTTTTTTTAATTGCCCCGTGTCCCAGTCAATCCAACGGAGTGTTTCCGATTTAACGAGTGGCTGGAGTCTTTCTAAAATTGAACTGTAAATTCTTCTCATTGGTAGTTTGTTTTTATTGTTATAAGATGTCTTTTATATAACCGCTGACGCGATCGTGTATTATTTTTGCCAGTTCATTGGAGCGTCCCATGAACTGCCTTTGCGGAAGGTTCATGGCGCGAGAGTGTCCTTTTACCTCCGTTCCGTCTCTTCGCTTGAAAGGATTGATCACAACTTCCTCATTTACTCCTTCATTATGCGCACGGGCATAAGGCACTTTTTCATTGCCGGCGGATATCCTTACCAACTCCGGTGATACAACCGTAGGACGAATGCTATTAAGCAACGCTCCACTACTGATCATCAGCGAACCTGTCCTTTTCTGACTCTTTGGTTGTGGCCATGGCTTACCATCAAACTCTTTAACAGAAAAGCTCTCTTTGAAATACTCAGTAGCCGTTTCCGCAACAATCTCCGGAAGGTCAGCACTGACTTTCTCGGGAATGCTTTTTAAATATTGTTCTAATTCTTGGAAATTCATAAATAATCATTTATCTTTGTGCCAGTTAGTGAAGCGGATCAAAAATGTGCCAATAACCCGCAGCGGAGGGACACAGATGGCTGTCTTAGGCAGCGTTTTACTATCGAGCTGTAGAATAAAACAAGTCCTGACCGGTTATCGGTCAGGATTTTGTTTTATAAGCAATCCCCACCGGTACTTGAGATTCAAGCCCCTGGCTTTCTCTTCCACTTCAAACCAAGTCTTAACCCGATACACTTTCCCTTCGTCAATGGATGCGGTTACAACTATCGTTTTGTCCGTATAATATTTAACAAAAACATATTGATTGAATTTGTTGCGGTAGATGCTATTGTCGTTTATCCAAACCTCATCCGGAGTCTTCAGGGTTTCCTCTACAGCTGTAAGGAGCTTTGTCCTTACTTCGTATTTCTTTAGAGAATGTCCTTTCAAATACTTATCTTCATCAAAGAGAACACTCCGTTTGTTGTAATCGGTAAAAAACACCTTGCCATTCTCGGACTTCATATTTTTGAAATAATCAGCCGCCGTTCCTTCGTATTCCTTAAATAATTCTTTAGTTTTTGTCCGGTTCTTTTCGTAAGATCCCAAATCATAAGTCCGGTAATTAACATCTTTCAGAAGCTTGGATGCTTTGTTCGGAAATTTCTTAATATACATCTGATCTTCGGTAAATACTTCGGATGTCAGCGCACGGTTGACTCCGAAACCTTGTGCTTCGGCCATCTTCCAGTCTGAAGTTTCAAAATACTCATCTACGCGACTTCTCATCTCATCGAAGTCAATATCCTTCACTTCATGGGCCATTCGTGGAACCACATAACAGCGACACTTCCACCCATTGGGTGGGAATATCTTTTTCCACCTGGGATCATTAGCCGGCAGTATCACGCCGTCCAATGCTTCATGTTCCGGGCGTACCTTATCGTCTCCGGCAGTTTTGTATTCCCAGTATGGAAATAGTTTAGTCTTGGCGATCAACCGGTAATAATTGTCATGTGCTTCGGAAATCAGAATAGCCGTTTCGTATTCAGTCTTTTGCCATGTTTTATTGAATTTATCCACTACCTGTTCTGCTTTTTTGTAGAACTCGTGGTAAGACTTGGACTCACGGAATAAGCGGTTTAGTTCTTGCACTTCAGCTAAGGTTTTAGCTGCCGAGAAATGAAATAGGTTTAGCTCCTGAGCAGTTCTAAAAGCATCGTTCTCGTAATCGTAGGAATAATCAAAATCTGCGAGCTCCGCTTTCTCCTCTCTATCCAACGCCCGGATAAAGTCCTGATAAAAATAAGCGAACAGCTCCGGATCGAATAGGCTTTCGCCACCGGTGATCCGGTCGATGATTCTACCGGTTAAGTCATCACTCAGCGTGAGGCGTTCTCCACTTATAGCCCCGCTCCTTATTGTCGGGGCGTATGGAAAAACCTTGTCAAGAAATTTAAGAAAGAAATTACGATCGTCCGAGAGTTCTTCTTTCTCTTTCTTTTCGACTTTTGTTTCTTTATCCGGTTTCTTCTTTCCGTCCGGATCTTCTTCCTTGACTTTGATTTCTTCCACCGATGTGTAACTTCTTTTACGTGCTACCTGATCACCTTTTTTAGGAGCAGGGATAGCAAATTTCTCGCGTACCCAGTTTTCCGGAATATCTATAATATCGGATAGGCTTACAATGTCGCTTACGGATAAAGGTTCGGCAGCCGCTGGAAATACGAACTTGCCACCCTTGACATTAAAGCCTTTCATCTCAAGTAGAGGAACAAAATACGTATTCAATACTTTTTCCACGAAGCGCATGTCTGATTTGTTAAGGGCTTCCTCTACTTCTTTATGTACTTCTCCGAGCGAACGGGCTCCTTTTGTGCCGGCAATCGTTGTTAGGGTATTGCCTGTAGTTGTAATAAGCAGTTCCTCGTTACATGCTTGTCGGAACTCATTAAAGGAAGAGCCTGAGCTACCGGATCCGGTATTATTGACCGTCTCGACATCCGTCTCTTTGGGTATTACACACCAGGGAGCAGAGCCGGCAGTCTCCAAAGCTTTTTCCAATATAACCCGGCTCTGTGGGTCGAAGCTGGAGTACTTACCCACACGCTGTGGCATTCCAAATATTTCCAACCACTGGGCGTAATCTCCGAAACCTCCTCGTTTCCAAATAGCGTAGGGAGCTGCCCGAAGGAATAATCCGAAATCTCTTTTGTGTCCAAGTACAATCAGGTGCGGATCCTCGGTGTATGGAATTCCTGTTTCGTCCGAATCGTTAATTAGTATTTCCTGCCTAACAAGATTGATATGCTTCGGCGGAATGATTTCAGCCTTAAAGCCATCAGTAAAGGTACACTCCACACCCATACGTCCATAACTCTCATGGTTCATTATTCCGGTTAAAAGAGTCTCCCAACTAAGAGTCTCCATCAAAGCATTTACCTCCTCGTTAGGTTTCTTGTCTTCGGTCTGAAATATCAGTTCAGCATTGGTAATCGCTTTTATTCGTTTTCCCCAAGCAGAAAAAAGAGTCGTATCTATAAGAAGATCCTCATAGAGATCATATAGAGCCTTGACACGTCCTGAGTCGGCTGAACGCAAAGCGTTACGCCAAAAAGCCACATCGGAAGTCGTTCTTTGCGGTTGGCGGATAACTATCTCCTGAATAACGGTTTGTTTCCGTTCCGGAGCCGGTTGTTTGTTATTACTGTTTTTCTTCTTTGCCATAATAAGTAGTATTAAAAATGTTGCCCTCGCTGCGGGTTGCTTCCAAAGCGGATAATACCACCTCCGGATTCGTCTTCCGCTTCAGGTAGATCGGGATCTATGTCTCCTTTTTGTACTCCCTTTAGCCAAGAGATAGCGCGTTCATAGCGGTCTTGTCTTAGTTTAAGTTCATGTCCGGCATTACACAAGACAAGAAAATGCCAAGTAGCTATATCCTTGACGAATATCAAAAGTAAAGCATTACGATCGGTGCCGGTGGCTGAGAATACTTTTTTCGTATCATAGGCCTTCAGGTATCCTTTAGCTTCCACTGTAGCGGCATCGATGGCAGCCGCCAGTATCGTGTCGTCATCACGCTGTATGGTTCGAATATTTTCGGCATACAGGTGGGTTTTCATCTCATCGTTTGTCAGAAACATATTTCTCTGGGTTTTGAGTGTCATAGAAACAGATCGTGTCGAAGTCATTACCGGCTTTTAAGCCTTCACGGAAAAGCCCCGATTTTTGATATCTCCGTATATCGTCTCGGTTCCAGGCGTGGTAACGAAGTCCGAAAAAGAATACCCGGTATCTCCGACCGGTCTTCTTGCTCATTCTTTTTGCTTTGCGTATTGCTTGTTGTTTTTTTGACTCCCGACCGCGAAAGCGGACATAGAGTTCCTTTAGTTTGTTTTTGATGCGTTTGATTAATCGTTTCATATCATTATATAATTAGTACTTATGTGAGCTTCTTCTTGCCCCGATACTGATAGAGTCCGGCTCGAGGGCTGCCAGTTTTTCGTCAATGATCCACTTGGCTCCTTCTATATCATCCGGGCCGTCAGCCGGTGCTTTCATCTGAGGGTTGATCAAGAGGAATTGTTCCTCTAATCGTTTCATGTGCGGAT
>DAIPZX010000192.1:0-4917 GCA_036781995.1 Massilibacteroides sp.
GTAATCTCAATGCTTTCGAACCGCTTAAAGAACTTTTGTTAGATCAATATAGAAAAGAGAAAACGGTAGCAGCCATATGCGCGGCTCCTCTCGTTTTAGGAGGTTTGGGCTTGCTGAAAAACAGAAAAGCAACCTGCTATCCGGGTTTTGAACCAAAACTGATCGGGGCAACGATTGTAAACGAAGTTGTTGTTACCGATGGTCATGTGATCACCGGAAAAGGTCCGGGTTTAGTTTTTAATTTTGGTTTGGCCATTGTATCTGCGCTCAAAGGAGATGCTGTGGCAGAGGAAGTTTCGGCAGGATTGTTATTATAAATTGAAATTAAAATTAGCATATGAAGATAGAAGGGAGTGATCAATACTTTTGATCGCTCCCTTTGTTATATATATAAGTCATTAAACTACATTTGTACGTCAAAAAAAAACAGTTAAGAAATGGAGAAAATAGCAAGACAAAAACGAGTTGCCGCCATACACGATATTTCCGGATTCGGTAAATGTTCGCTGACGGTAGCCCTTCCGATACTTTCCGCAGCCGGCATTGAAGCAGCAGCTTTGCCTACGGCTGTATTGTCAACTCATACCGGAGGAATCAGCGGTTTTACTTATCGTGATTTAACAGCAGATATCCGGCCTTTTACAGAACATTGGCGTTCGTTAAATTTGCATTTTGATGCTGTCTACAGTGGATTTCTGGGATCATTTGAGCAGTTAGACTTAGTTGGTGAGTTTTTCGATACATTCAAAACCGATGATAATATCATTCTGGTTGATCCGGTGATGGCGGATAATGGAGAAATGTATAAGATATTTACACCTGAATTTGCTGCCGGGATGGCAAAGTTGTGCCGTAAGGCAGATATTATAGTGCCCAATATCACCGAAGCGTCATTTTTATTGGGAGAATCTTACCGGGAAGGTCCTTACACGAGATCTTTTATAGAAAACTTATTGAAGAAGCTGGCTCAGATCGGAGTAGACAAGGTGGTTCTTACCGGCGTGTTCTTTGATGAAAAAGAACTTGGATCTGCGACTTATGACAAAGCGACAGGAACTGTTGATTATGTGTTAGCTCCTCGTATTCCCGGTTATTTTCATGGAACAGGAGACGTGTTCGGCAGTGCTTTGCTATCCGCTCTCCTAAATGACTTTAGCCTGCCGGAATCAGCCGGAATAGCTGTCAGATACACAACAGAAAGTATCAGAAGAACTTTCGAGGCAAAAACAGATATTCGATTCGGCGTTGACTTCGAACGTAGTATTCCCGGTTTTCTGAAAGACTTAAAATTAGTATAGAAGTCGTCTTGATTCTTCTCTTAATACCAGTCTTTTTTGCGGAGGAAAAGCCAGGTTGCCAAGCCGGTAGCGATCATAATTCCCCATGCTATGAGATAACCATAGCGCCAACTGAGTTCAGGCATGTTTGTGAAGTTCATTCCCCAGATACCGGCAAGGAAGGTCAGGGGGATAAAGAGGGTGGAGACGACCGTCAGCCGTTTCATGATGGCATTCATGCGAAGATCGTTATTCGAAATATAGAGATCGACCAGGGAAGAAATAATTTCACGGCATCCTTCCATGGTTTGATTCACGTATTGCAACTGATCTGCAATATCTGTAAAAGCCGGAAAGGAATCGGAATTTATTAATGACTTGTCTGATTTGGTGAGCTTGCCCAGTTGTTCCCGTAGAGGATAACTGTTTTTGCGGATAATCATATACTCGCGTCTGCGTTGCTGAATCAATGAACCAATATTGCGTTGGTCAGTTGAAATATCCAGCAACGTATCTTCGATATCTTCAAGTAGTTCCTCTACACGCGAAGAGGATTCAACCAGACTAACAACGGCGGCATTCAGGATAAATGCAAGCAGCAAACTGCTGTCTTTCGTGCGCAGGTCAAGTATATCATCTTGAATTGCTTTCATTGCAGGATCAAATAAATCATGCTTGTTTTCAACAAAAGTTACGATTGTATTTCCTGTTAGCAGGATGGTGATATGTTCCGTATGAATCTGGTTGGAAGCATCGTAATGGCAAATATTTAAGATGATAAATATCTTGTCTTTATTGTATTCTTCGACCTTGACAATGTGTTGCGGAGTCAGGATATCTTTTGCGTCAAGCGTATCTAATCCGAAGTCTTCGGCTATTTTGGTGATTAATTCTGAGTTGGATAGACCGCTTACCTGCAACCAATTTATCTTGTTTTTTTCCGGCAGTTTATAAAAATGTTGATGTTCGTCTTTGATATCACGCGTATGCACTCCGGCAGAATTGTAATTTACGAGACGGATACTTGTAGCCATATTATTATCTCCGGTATAGACATACTGTTCGGATAAATGACGGTTTGCCGAATGCTTACGTTTTCCTGAATTCTCTTTTCTTTTCATATCGGGTGCTTTATGTGATTAATCAAATTCCACAACAGTAATGCCCGAACCGCCCAATTGAACGTGCTCGTCATGATAGCGCTCCACTCCGGGAGTCGTTCTCAGGTATTCACGAATCAGTTGACGCAAAGCGCCCGTGCCTGTGCCGTGAAGGATGCGTACCCGCGATGAACCCACCTGAATCGCATCATCGATAAAGTAGGTAACTGCTTGCAGAGCTTCGTCTCCGCGCATACCCCTTACGTCGATTTCTTGCTTAAAGTTAAGCTTTTTGTCATGCATTTCATCTCTTGTCTGAACACTAACAAAGGAACTTTTTTTAGCTTCCTGCTTGATCTGACCCTTACTTACCTTCTCCAGTCGATCCAGTTTGACGGTACTCTTGATCATGCCGAAAGCAACGGTAGCTTGTTTGCCTTGCAGTTCCATCACGATGCCGGAAGAAGACTGCCCTTTGAGTCTTACAGAATCGCCTACCTCTATTATATCCCGATTGAATCCCGGTTGTTTTATAGGTTGGACGGTTTTCTTTTTCTCTTTGCGCTCTTTTAGCTTCGCCATCTTTCGGGCGATCTTATCGTCTGAAACATCGACATCGTCAATGGACGCTTTAAACGCCTCCATAGATTTACGGATGAGCTTGGTTTGTTCTTTTTCGGCCTGTGCTTCTTTGATTTCCCGTATGGTGTTTTCTATCTTGGCATTGGCTTCAGAAATGATGCGCTGAGCCTCTGCCTTTGCTTCGCGAATAATTTCTTTTTGTTGTTTATTGACAGTCTCCAGATCTGTTTCGTAACGGGTAATCGTGTCTTCCAGCTTTTTCTCCCGCTGGCGGATATTTTGTCGTTTGCTTTCCCAGTATCGCTTGTCCCGTACAATGTCTTGCAGGTATTTATCCATGTCGATATAATCGGAACCGACTTTTTCGGAGGCATCGGCAATAACATCTTCGGGCAGTCCAATCTTACGTGCGATCTCTACAGCAAATGAGCTGCCCGGATTGCCTATAGATAGTTTAAACAGTGGTTGCATCAGGTGGCGATCGTATAGCATAGCTCCGTTTACAAGCCCGTCCGTATCTTCAGCCAGATGCTTTAAGTTCTGGTAGTGAGTAGTAACCACCCCATAACTACCACTTCTGTTAAAACGATCAAGCAAGGCTTCGGCAATGGCTCCACCTATCTGAGGTTCTGTTCCGCTGCCGAATTCATCAATCAGAATGATAGACTTTTGATTGCAATTCTTGACAAAAAATTTCATATTTGTCAGGTGGGAACTGTATGTGCTTAAATCATTTTCGATGCTTTGTTCGTCACCTATATCAATGAATATGCTTTCAAATATCCCCGTCCGCGAACTTTCATGGATAGGAACCAATAGTCCGCATTGTAGCATATATTGAATCAGACCAACCGTTTTTAAGCAGACGGATTTACCTCCTGCATTGGGACCTGAGATAACTAAAAGGCGTTTGTTCTCTTTCAGTTCAATGTCTAAAGGAACAATTTTTTTTCCTTGTTTTTTTAATGAGAGGTAGAGCAGGGGATGTGTTGCACGTGCCCAGTCTATTTGTTGTTTGTTTTCGAGGACAGGCTTGATTGCTTTGATTTGTTCAGCAAAAAGTGCCTTTGCTTGTATAAAATCTATCTCGGCAAGAAATTCATATGAAAACAGGATATCCGGTACAAGCGGACGGACGGTGTTGGTAAATACCGTGAGTATGCGAATAACTTCCCTGCGTTCTTCATTTTCCAGTTCCCGCACGCGGTTATTGGCTTCTACAACCACTTCAGGTTCGATAAAAACAGTTTTTCCTGTGGCAGATTCGTCATGCACAATACCTCTGATCTTCCGTTTGAAAGCCGGAGCAACCGGAATCATTAAGCGACCATCGCGCATGGTAGGAGCTACGTCTTTATCAACTACGCCTTCGGATTGTGCAGACCGGAGTATTGCCTGTAGACTACGGGATATGCTGTTTGTTGTCGATGCGATTTCTTTTCGTATACGAGCCAGTTCGGAGGATGCGTTGTCTTTTACCCGGCCGAATTTATCCAATATGCCGTCTATCTGTGTGATCAGTTGTGGAAAAACCAGGATATCCCCCGCAAGTGCGGTTAAAGCCGGATAAAGAACCTCGTCGTCATCCTGCGGAGTGAAAAAACGAATAATATCGTGGATGGTTTGAAGAGAACGTTTGATATCGAATAATTCTTTTTCATCCAAATATGTTCCCTCCGGACGAATTCGCTTCAATGAATACCGGACATCGTAAAAATAATTAGCCGGAAACTCTTTGTCACCACGAAGAATACGAATGAATTCATCTGTTTGTTCCAGCTTTTGTGTGACTTCCGTAAAGTTGGAAGAAAAAGACATGGATGCCGTACGCTCTTCTCCGAGCGTGCTTAAACATTTTTCGGAAATAATAAGACGAACTTTATCAAAGCCCGTCTTAAATTCAAAGTTTTGTGGATATATCACGTTGTAAAACTCAAATAAAATAGTTATTCAACTGT
>DAIPZX010000193.1:0-4913 GCA_036781995.1 Massilibacteroides sp.
GTTTCTTTGCCGAAAAAATAAATGCGTAAATATGCACTCTATAGTCCTTTTTCCAAATGAGTGTACTCATTTTCCAAAAAGACTATACTGATGACCTTTTAGTGACAAGACAAACCCTCAGATCGAAACCGACTGTGATTTGACAATAAACCAAGGGTTCAACAGGTTTTCTTTATTATAGATAAGGGGGGTCTTTTCATCCACATGAAAAATTTCACAGCCTGCCGCACGGGCTATCGCCTGTCCTGCCGCCGTATCCCACTCCATAGAAGGAGCAAAACGAGGGTAAATATCAGCTGTACCTTCTGCTACCATACATATTTTCAAACTGCTTCCGCTGTTGATTTCGGTTACCGGTTGTCCTTGTTTTTTCAGGTTAGAGATAAATTCAATGCAATATTCTGTTTTATGCGAGCGAGAGGAAACGACCACAATACCTTGGTGGTGAGGAAGCCTCAATGGCAACCGCTTCGCATTATTTTGTATTTCATTATATGAAATTTGAGCGGCATAATCTGCCCCTTCAATTTTGAATGCACCAAGAGAATCAGCGGCAAAATAAAGCTCTTTACGAACGGGTACATAAATTACGCCTAACACCGGAATACGATTCTTTATCAGCGCTATATTTACCGTAAACTCTCCGTTTCGCTTAATAAACTCTTTGGTCCCATCCAGCGGATCTACCATCCAGAACGTAGTCCATGACTTACGTTTGCCATAAGGCGTATGCATGCCTTCTTCACTCAAAACAGGAAAAGAAGTAACAGACAAGGCTTTTGCAATCAATTCATCGGCTGCTTTATCCGCATTCGTCACGGGAGAATTATTCGCTTTTCTCTCGATCTGTATTTCACTTTCGGTATCAAGATAAATCTTCATAATTTCCTGTCCGGCATCTAATGCAGCGCGTATGGCTAAATAAAGATAATTTGTGTAATCTGTCATATTTTTCTCTTTATGTCTTTCCACAAAACTAACAATTAATTAATGTAAGCCACCCTTTTTTCGTGAAATTTATCGTAGATTTGCGCCATTCACTTTCAAAAGTGTAGTTCCCAAATAATAACAGATTTACAGATTAAGAAATGAAAAGAGACGACATCATTTTTGACATCATTGAAAAAGAGCGTCAACGACAATTAAAGGGAATTGAGTTGATTGCTTCCGAAAACTTTGTGAGCGAACAGGTTATGCAAGCCATGGGTAGTTGTTTAACAAACAAATATGCCGAAGGATATCCGGGAAAACGTTATTATGGCGGGTGTGAGATAGTAGATCAAAGCGAAACAATAGCCATCGAGCGACTGAAGCAGATCTTCAACGCGGAATGGGCAAACGTTCAGCCTCACTCCGGAGCGCAAGCTAATGCGGCTGTGTTTCTGGCGGTATTAAATCCGGGAGATACCTTCCTGGGGTTAAATCTGGCTCATGGTGGTCACCTATCTCATGGCTCTCCTGTAAATAGTTCAGGGATACTCTACAAAGCAACAGAATATAATGTAAAGGAAGAAACCGGGCGCGTTGATTACGACCAAATGGAAGAGGTAGCGCTTCGCGAACGTCCGAAATTGATCATAGGAGGTGGTTCGGCTTATTCTCGTGAATGGGATTATAAACGTATGCGTGAGATTGCAGACAAAGTAGGCGCTTTATTGATGATTGATATGGCACACCCTGCCGGACTGATCGCTGCCGGACTGTTAAACAATCCGCTCAAACATGCACATATCGTAACTTCCACAACGCATAAAACACTGCGCGGACCTCGCGGCGGTATCATTTTATTAGGTAAAGATTTTGAAAATCCATGGGGAAAGAAAACGCCGAAAGGAGAAATACGCATGATGTCTCAGCTGTTAGACTCTGCCGTATTCCCCGGTATTCAGGGCGGACCTCTTGAACATGTGATTGCAGCTAAAGCCGTTTCCTTCGCTGAAGCTTTAGAACCGGAATATACCACTTATCAGTCTCAGGTAAAGAGGAATGCGGCTACAATGGCACAAGGATTCATCGACAAGGGCTATAAGATTATCTCCGGTGGTACGGACAATCACAGTATGCTGATCGACCTGCGTACTAAATTTCCGGAACTGACCGGCAAAGTAGCAGAAAAAGCATTGGTTGCAGCGGATATTACAGTAAATAAAAATATGGTTCCATTTGACAGCCGCTCACCATTCCAGACTTCCGGCATCCGTGTAGGTACTCCCGCTATCACCACACGTGGCGCGAAAGAAGATTTGATGGGAGAGATTGTAGAATTAATGGATACCGTATTAGCCGCTCCTGAAAACGAACAAACGATTACCGCTGTTCGTGAAAAAGTAAATAGTATAATGAGAGACTATCCGCTTTTTGCCTGGTAATCTGACAATAAAGGTGTTCTAAAAGCTTGTCATACCCGGATTTGATCTGAAAGACTCCGGCTTTTATAACACCTTTATTCTTCTTAAATTTACAATCTAAACAGAATAAAAACGCAAATGAAAAAAAATCTTGTATTATGCGCCATCGCCATGGCTTGTATTATCTCTTCGTGTACGCAAGCTCCAACAAAGCAAGCAGTGTACAATCAGGGAATTCACATTATCCCTCAGCCACTCAGTTTGGTGCAAAATGACGGCAGTTTCAAATTAAACAACAAAACGAAATTTTATGCTCCCACAGCGGAAGCAAAAACAATCGCGGAGTTTTTTGTAACCAAACTTCAGCCTTCGACCGGCTTCACTCTTGCTTTAGCAGAAAATGAAGCGGGAAACAGCATTTCATTATTAATGGATGAAAGCATACAGGTAAATGCGGAAGGCTACACACTTGATGTGACTACGGATAACGTTGTAATCAAAGCAAAAACAGCACAAGGTCTTTTCTATGGCATGCAAACCTTCCTGCAGTTATTGCCGGCAGAGGTGGAAAGCCCGGCATTAGTAAAAGGAACTGCCTGGGTGGCTCCTGCCGTAAGCATCACGGATGAACCTCGCTTTGGTTATCGGGGCATTATGCTTGATCCTTGTCGTCATTTCATTCCGGTAGAGAATGTTAAGAAACAGTTGGATGTATTGGCTTTATTCAAAGTGAACCGTTTCCATTGGCACCTGACAGAAGATCAGGGATGGCGTATTGAGATTAAGAAGTATCCGAAACTGACAGAGGTAGGCTCTAAACGTATTGAAGGCGAAGGTCATGAATACGGTGGTTTTTATACACAGGAGCAGATTAAAGACGTAGTAGCCTATGCGGCAGAACGCTTTATTACCGTTATTCCTGAAATAGAACTTCCGGGGCATGAGTTGGCTGCTATTTCGGCTTATCCTGAACTTTCCTGTACCGGTGAGGCCATTACTCCGCGTATTATCTGGGGTGTGGAAGATGTGGTACTTTGCGCAGGAAAAGAAAGCACGTTCGAGTTTCTTGAAAATGTAATTGCTGAAGTGGCCGGGCTATTCCCCGGCGAATACTTCCATATCGGTGGTGACGAATGTCCTAAAACAAGCTGGAAGAATTGCCCGCTTTGCCAGAAAAGAATCCGTGAAGAAGGTTTGAAAGGTGATAAAGAACATTCAGCGGAAGAGCGCCTGCAAAGCTATTTTGTACAACGTATGGAAAAGGTATTGGCTAAGTATGGCAAAAAAATGATCGGCTGGGATGAAATTCTGGAAGGCGGTCTTGCTCCTACCGCAACGGTGATGTCCTGGCGGGGGGAAAAGGGTGGTATTGCCGCAGCAAGCATGAATCATGATGTAATCATGACCCCGGGTGCAAACGGAATGTATCTGGATCATTTCCAAGGTGACTCCAAAATCGAACCGGTATCTATCGGTGGTTACACTACACTGGAAAAGACATACAGCTATAACCCTACTCCGGACACGTTAGTTGCTATAGGCAAGGCACACCATGTACAGGGCGTTCAATGTAACATCTGGTCTGAGTATATGTACACGACGGATTTGATGGAATATCGCATTTATCCCCGTATCCTTGCTCTTTCCGAAATCGGATGGACAAAGGTTGAAAATAAAGACTATAAAGACTTTGAACGCAGACTGGAAAACGCGTTGGTGCGTTTGGACGGACACGGAATCAATTATCATATTCCACAACCGGAACAGCCCAACGGATCGTGTAACTTTGTTGCCTTCACAGACCAGGCTACGCTTGAGTTCACAACCACACGTCCCATTAAGGTGGTTTATACAACAGACGGTAGCGAACCTACACCTGCGTCTGCCATTTACGAAACGCCTATCGAATTTACCGAATCCGGTATATTAAAGATACGCTCGGTTCTTCCTTCCGGAAAAATGAGCAAAACGCGTGAGATCACTGTCGAAAAGCAGACATTAGCTCCTGCCAAAGAAGTGGTCCAAAAGACTCCCGGTCTGAATATGCAGGTAACTTATGGTTACTTCCTTGACTCTTCTAAGCTGGACGGTATAACCGACTGGAAAAAATCAACTATCAAAGCGTTGAGAGAAATAAGAAGTGTTGAAAAGACGGACGAATCAATGCGTAATGTAAAGCAATACGCTGCTATCGCTACCGGTTATGTAGACATACCGGAAGACGGAGTCTATTATTTCTCTTCCGATAACGAAGAAGTATGGATTGACGGTGCGTTACTTATCAGCAACAAGGGTGAAACAAAACGCTTCTCCCGTCATGATAAATCAGTGGCTTTAGCCAAAGGGCTTCATGAAATCAAAGTGGTGTTCTTAGGACATATCCTGGGTGGCTGGCCTTCCAATTGGAATAACGGAGGCGTAAGTATCCGTAAATCGGATAACGAAAAGTTTGCTCAGCTAACACCTGAAATGCTTTATACGGCTCGTTAAGCATATTCTTAACTTATAGAAAGCGGCTTCACACTTCGGTTTGTGAGGCCGTTTTTTTATAAATACCAACCAATA
>DAIPZX010000194.1:0-4826 GCA_036781995.1 Massilibacteroides sp.
AATGATTATATTTGCAGACAAAAAATAAACTATTAGTCAGAATTATGAGCATCACGTATAAACCCAGAAAGATGATCTGCCGAATTCCGGGGCAGGAAAAAGAAGGCTACTTTGCCGGCAAGGTGTCAAACGAGACAATTCCAATCAACGAATTTTGCAAATTGGTTTCCGACCGTTGCACACTGACGGGTTCAGACATCAAAGGAGTAATCGAAGCCATTGTGGAAAGCATTGAAATGGAACTGAAATATGGGCGGAGCATCCAATTAGGAGATCTGGGTATATTCTCGGCTTCGATCACCAGCGAAGTTGTGGATACGGAAGAAGAACTGAAACCGCAAAAAGTCAGAATAAAGAATATTACATTTTTGCCATCCGTCCGAATAAAGGAATCCATGAAGAGGGCAGAATTCGTTCGCCTGAAATAAACAGAACGATCATATTGTATCCATTCGTTTCAGCCCTAATAGTCTCTACTTGCTTGACATCACTATTTTATTGATAAATGCGAGAGCGTCTTCTACGACTTCGTTTAGCGTTTTGCTGATGTCTATGTAGCAGATGTCGTTGTGGTTGTTGGTGGGTTCTTCTAAGGCGTCAAACTGGGATTTGAGCATGGCCGGTTTGAAAAAATGCCCTTTTCGGCTTTGTAAGCGTTTACTGATTAATTCCGGATCTCCTTTCAGATAGATGAAGTATAAATTGGGGTTGTTTTCTCTGAGCTTGTTTCTGTATTTTTGTTTTAGTGCAGAGCAGACCAATATGGATATCCGATGGGTGTTTTGCATCGCGTAGATGGCGGAGTTTACGGTTTCGAGCCAAGGGGCACGATCGTTGTCATCTAAGGGCTGTCCGGAGGCCATTTTGTTTATGTTGGCTCTGGGGTGAAGGAAGTCTCCATCCAGAAATGGGGCGTTTGTTTCCCGGGCTACCGTTTCGGCAACGGCAGACTTGCCACTGCCGGAAACACCCATAAAGACGAAACTGTAATGCTTTTCTGCTTTGTTTTCAGTATTCATCCCCGCAGATTATATAAAAAGGTTAAGTATAAGTACGCCGGTCAGCCCCATAACGGCAACAATAATTTCCATGACCGACCAGGATCTCAGTGTGTCTTTTATGCTGAGATTGAAGTATTCTTTAAAGAGCCAGAAGCCGGAATCATTGACATGGGAAAACATCAGGCTGCCTGCGCCTAATGATAAAACCATCAGATTCGGGTTGACTCCGGAATGGGCTGCTAAGGGAAGAATTACACCGGCAGCGGTCAGCGCGGCTACGGTTGCTGAACCAACACAGGCACGTAGTATGCCGGCAATCAACCAGCCTAAGACTAACGGATGAATGGAGAGCCCTTCCATTGCCGAAGCAAGTTCCAGGCTGACTCCGCTCGTTTCCATCACATTTTTAAAAATGCCCGATCCGGCTATGATCAACAGGATAGACACAACGTCTTTTGCCGCCTCTCCGTAAATCTGCATAATTTCTCCCATGGAGCGTCCTTGCCGCAATCCTAACGTATAGGTTGCAATAACAATGGCGAGAAACATTACAATAGACGGAGCTCCGACCAACGCGAAGATATGACTTGTTTTCAACCCCATGTCCGGAAAAACATAAGGTATCGCTGTTACGATGATCAGCAGGAAAACGGGTAGGGTGGCAGTCGCAAAACTGTTGATTTTACCCGGAGTGGTGTATTTCTCGCTGACATCTTTTATCTCGAACAATTTGGTTGGTCCTGTTTTTATGTTTTTCAGCGTCTTGCTAAATACAGGGCCGGCAACGATGATCGTAGGTATCGCTATCACAATTCCCCATATAAGGGTCATGCCCATATCGGCCCCAAAAATGCTGACTAAAGCGACAGGAGAAGGATGGGGGGGGAGGAAACCGTGCGCTACGGATAAAGCTGCCAGCATGGGAAGCCCGATATATACAGCCGGTAATTTATACTGGTAAGCGACAGAAAAAATAATCGGGACAAGCAAAATAAAACCAATGCCGTAGAATAAGGGAATGCCGACGATAAATCCGGTGATCATAAGTCCCCACTGGATTTTGTTCGTACCAAACATTCCCACCATCACATCGGCAATCTTCCGGGCGGCTCCGCTTACGGCAACTAATTTACCCAGCATAGCCCCAAGAACGATAATCAGAGTAAGGTCTCCCAATATGCTGCCAATGCCTTTATCAATGACTTGCGGAATATCCGGCAAGGGAATGCCTAAGCAAACCGCAGCCAGAATGGACGCAGCGACAAATCCCAAGAAGGCATCAACCTTGAAATAGGAAATGAGCACTATTAATAATAGCAGGCTTAAAGCGATGATCAGGAAACTCATAGCATCAAAGATTTAATTTGTTTACTTGACAGGGATTCTCATCTTATAGAACGAACGCCACACAAAATAAAGCCCGACAAGTAAAAATGGTATCGAGATATACAGCGAGAAATCGTGAGAAGGATTGAACTTCATCTCAATACAGATTTCTGTTGCCAATAGTCCGAACAAGGTCGAAAATTTGATGATCGGATTGAGCGAAACGGAGGAGGTGTCTTTGAACGGGTCTCCCACTGTATCTCCGATGACGGCTGCTTCATGAAGAGGGGTGTTCTTTTCGCGCAGGTCGACTTCTACCACTTTCTTTGCATTGTCCCAGCTTCCGCCCGCATTCGCCATATAGATTGCCTGAAATAAGCCAAACACTGCGATGGAAACGAGATAGGCAACGAAGAAATTCGGATCCATGAAAGAGAAAGAAAGTGTGAGCGAGATCAGCGCGATGAATATATTCCACATGCCTTTCTGTGCATAGAGTGTACATATCTTGACAACTGATTTGGAATCCTCGATATCCGCCTCCTTTTTATCCATATTGAACGTCTTTTTAATGTATTCAACAGCCCGGTATGCCCCTGTTGTAACTGCTTGCATGGAAGCGCCGCTAAACCAGAAAATAACAGCTCCGCCACAGATTAATCCGAGTAATACCGGAGCGTCTGTAAGCGAAAGATTGAGTAATCCGGCTTTTTCGAGCAAAAGGATAATTGAAAAAATCATGGTTGTCGCTCCTACCACCGCAGTACCGATTAACACCGGCTTGGCTGTCGCTTTGAACGTGTTTCCGGCAGAGTCGTTGGCTTCAAGATAATGTTTGCCGGACTCAAAATCAGGTGTAAAACCGAAATCTTTCTCGATCTCTTCGGTTATACCCGGAATTTGTTCTATCTGAGCCAGTTCGAATACCGATTGCGCATTGTCTGTCACGGGGCCGTAGCTGTCTACGGCAATGGTAACAGGCCCCATACAAAGAAATCCGAAAGCAACCAGACCAAAGGCAAAAATAGAAGCATGAGGGCCTAATACTTCCGTGAGTCCGAGTCCTGCTGTAAAATAAGCCAAAGTCATCAGTCCGGCGATTAACAAACCGGTCCAGAACGCACTGAAATTACCTGCTACAATTCCGGACAAGATATTCAATGACGGACCTCCTTCGCGAGAGGCTGTTACGATTTCCTGCACATGTCCGGACTTCGAGCTGGTAAACAGCTTGGTAAACTCCGGAATCAATACGGCGGCTAATGTGCCGCAACTGATGATAACAGCCAATTTCCACCAAAGTCCGGCAATGGCTATATCGCCGAGTAATAAATAACTCATAAAGAACGAAGCCGTGATACACAGGATCGCAGCAATCCAGATTAATCTCATCAGGGGAGATTCAAAATCGAATGCTTTCTTTTTCCCATAAAGTTGTTCCGATATGCTCTGATTAATAAAGAAAGCACAGCCGGAAAGAAAGTCCATCAGAAAACGCATGCCGAATATCCAGACAATCAGTTTGGCTTGCATCTGAGGGTCGGGAACAGCTAAGGTGATAAATGTGATCAGGGCTACTCCGGTAACGCCGTAGGTCTCGAATCCATCTGCTGTAGGTCCTACGCTGTCTCCTGCATTATCTCCCGTGCAGTCTGCGATAACTCCCGGGTTTCGGGGGTCGTCTTCCTTAACTTTAAAGACCACCTTCATCAGGTCGGAACCGATGTCGGCTATCTTGGTGAAAATACCTCCTGCAATACGCAAGGCACTTGCGCCTAAAGATTCTCCGATGGCAAAACCGAGAAAACAAATTCCTACGATCTCACGGGGCACAAACAAAAGGATGAATACCATCATCACCAATTCTAAAGAAATAAGGAAAAGCCCTACGCTCATCCCCGCGCGCAACGGAATGTTGACCACATCCAGCGGGCGCCCGCGAAGAGCAGCAAACGCTGTTCGCGCATTGGCATAAGTGTTTACGCGAATGCCATACCAGGCAACCGCATAAGAACCCCCCATTCCAATCACGGAAAAAAGGAGTACCTGAACGACAACGGAAAAGCTCTGTTCGGCAAGTCCGAAGAAATAAACACATAAAACAAGGGCTATAAGTCCGAATAGCAGCAGCAGGAATTTTCCTTGCTGAAGCAGGTAGGTGCGGCATGTCTCATAAATAGTATGAGCTACTTTTAACATGGACTGATGAGCCGGCAGCCTTTTTATTTGAGCAAAGAGTAAAAGACTGAAACCTAAAGTTCCGAGAATGATAAGGGCACCGTAAAACAAAAAATCCCAGGCAGAAATATGACTTCCCCAAATGTGGAATGATCCCTCGCGTAAATCAGGAATTGCAAGGTCAAGTTCACTGGCGTAAAGTTTGGTACTGATACTACTTAAAATAAATGCAATAGCGAAAGCACTGATCTGTCGTGTTTTTTTCATGGGTTATTAACGTGTTTAATAATGTGGTTTAAAAAAAAGAACAAAAACGTATCG
>DAIPZX010000195.1:0-4808 GCA_036781995.1 Massilibacteroides sp.
CTTAATAACTAGAATTTAAAAAAATAGTAGTAAATTCACTTTTGAGTTATTTGAAACAATGATAAAACAAAGCAGACTAAAGAAGTTCGCTTGTTTCTACATCATTACCCATTGTTAGCTTCCCTTTATTTAATTGCTTGCTGTTTTGAGTGGACTACATTTTTAGTTAAATGTACTCTTCATAAACATAATTGTTTAACATATCTGTATTGCTCGGAAGTTTACTATTTTTTCCGTTGTGCGAATACTGAAAAGGTACTTTGTCTCCTTTTATTTATTGCTTACTTTTGCCGGAGTTGTCAAACTTCTTAAAAAGAACAAATGAAAATAACCATTATTGGCGCCGGAAATATCGGCTTGGCTATAGCTCGCGGAATAGCGAAAGGGAGTTCTGTTTCGTCTTCGGATATAACCTGTACAGTGCATACGGAGGAGTCGTTTGGGCGATTGACGGATAATCCTGATTTTAAGTTTAAGTTAATGCGGAATAATGTTGAAGCCGTGAAAGAGGCTGATGTTATTATTCTGGCCGTGAAACCCTGGCGTGTCGAAGAGGTGATTATGCAGATTCGTACAACATTGGATTTTGATAAACAAATCCTTGTTTCTGTTGCCGCCGGAATTACATTTGAACAGATCAATTCATTTTTGATACATAAGGCGGATGATACGAACGGTTCATTACCTCCTCTTTTTCGTGTCGTTCCTAACACTGCGGTTGAAGTGATGAGTAGTATGACGTTTGTTTCTGCTTGTAACGCAAGCGAGGAACAAACGGATCTGGTGCTCAATCTATTCCGTGAACTGGGTAACACCATGCTCGTGGAAGAACGACTGATAGGAGCGGGAACTGCTCTTGCTTCCTGCGGAATTGCTTTTGCGATGCGTTATATACGCGCGGCTATGGAAGGAGGGGTTGAGTTGGGCTTTTATCCGAAACAAGCGCAGGAAATCGTTGTTCATACGGTGAAAGGGGCGGTAGATCTTTTGTTGGCTAATCAGTCTAATCCGGAAACCGAGATCGATAAGGTGACTACGCCGGGCGGAATTACAATCCGGGGATTGAATGAAATGGAGTTATCCGGTTTCACCGCTTCGGTGATCCGTGGACTAAAAGCAAGTAAATAAATAGCTTCTAATCAAATATACTCCTTTTTATAGCTATATTTGTTTGCTTATTAGTACAAACAAACACAGATAAAGATATTCAATGGATTCAATCAAGCAAATATATAGGATAGGGCACGGTCCGTCCAGTAGCCATACGATGGGCCCCAAACGGGCTGCCGCTATTTTCGGAGCTCGGCATCACGGTATAAATCGTTTTGAAGTAACGCTGTATGGTAGTTTAGCGGCAACGGGAAAAGGGCACTTAACCGACAAAGCTATTCTTGAAGAGTTGGAACCGATTACCAAAACATCCATCATCTGGGAGCCGGGAATCTTTTTGCCTTTTCATCCGAACGGAATGAAGTTTGAAGCAATTACTACAGAGAATGAAGTGAAAGAATCGTGGACTGTTTTCAGTATTGGCGGCGGAACATTGGCTAATGAGGATTTTAACGAGCAGTTGTCTGCCCGTGTCTATGAAATGGAAAATATCCGTGAGATACAGACCTGGTGCGAACGGTCAGGCCATTCTTATTGGGAGTATGTAGAACAAAATGAAGGCTCCGCTATCTGGGATTATATGGCGGAAGTGTGGGAGATGATGCAAAAAGCCGTGGTACGCGGTTTGGAAACCGAAGGCATTTTGCCGGGCGGATTGGGCTTGCGCCGTAAAGCATCCGATTATCTTATTCGCGCGAAAGGTTACGGCAGCAATGTTCGCAGCCGGGGGATGGTTTATGCCTACGCGCTTGCTGTGTCTGAGGAAAATGCCGCCGGAGGAGAGATCGTGACGGCACCTACTTGCGGATCTTGCGGTGTGCTTCCTGCTGTGTTGTATTATTTGAGAGAGTCAAGAGACTTTCGTGATTCCCGTATATTAAGAGCCTTGGCTACGGCCGGACTTTTCGGTAATGTAGTAAAAACAAACGCTTCAGTTTCCGGAGCGGAAGTAGGCTGTCAGGGCGAGGTAGGAGTAGCTTGTGCTATGGCTGCCGCTGCCGCGAGCCAACTATTCGGAGGAACGCCTGCGCAAATTGAATATGCCGCGGAGATGGGATTGGAGCACCATTTAGGTTTAACCTGCGATCCTGTGTGCGGTTTGGTGCAGATCCCTTGTATCGAACGGAATGCTTTTGCCGCAGCCCGCGCCTTAGATGCCAATACGTTTTCGAATTTTTCCGATGGCAGACACCGTGTCAGTTTTGACCAGGTGGTTGAAGTGATGAGGCAAACCGGTAATGATCTGCCGAGTCTGTATAAAGAGACATCCGAGGGAGGTCTTGCCAAACATATACTCACTTGTTGATTTAAAATAGAAATATGAAAAACTTAGCTTATTGTGTGTTGTCTTTTGTGGTTTTAACGGCTACTTGCGGTCAGTCCGGGAAAAAGGCGGAAAAGGAAGAAGTAGTAAGAAGTGGGAATCCGGTGTTTGAAGGATGGTATGCCGATCCGGAAGGTATTATTTATGATGATACTTATTGGATTTACCCGACCTGGAGTGATTTATACGAGAATCAAATATTCTTTGATTGTTTTTCATCGAAAGATTTGATAACGTGGACCAAACATGCGAATATCCTGGATACGACTGAAGTGAAGTGGGCTAAACGGGCTATGTGGGCTCCGGCAGTGCTTCGTAAAGACAATAAATACTACCTTTTTTTTGGTGCGAATGATGTGCATGAAGGTGAAATCGGAGGAATTGGCGTTGCCGTAGCTGATCGTCCGGAAGGACCTTTTAAAGATTTGATCGGCAAACCGCTTATTAATGATATCATCCACGGAGCACAACCGATAGACCAATTCGTTTTTCAGGATAAAGACGGATCTTATTATATGTATTATGGCGGCTGGCGCCATTGTAATATGGTGAAACTAAATGCTGACTTTACCGGTTTGGTGCCATTTGAAGACGGAGAAATATACAAAGAAGTAACTCCGGAGAGCTATGTGGAAGGTCCGTTTATGTTTATAAAAGACGGTAAATATTACTTTATGTGGAGCGAAGGAGGATGGACCGGACCGAATTACTCGGTTGCCTATGCTATCTCCGATTCTCCTTTCGGTCCGTTTGATCGCGTAGGAACAATCCTGCAACAAGATATGGAAGTGGCAAGAGGAGCAGGGCACCATTCTGTAATGCATATCCCCGGAAGTGAAGATTATTATATTGTGTACCACCGCCGTCCATTGGGAGATGATACGCGGGATCACCGCGTGACCTGTATTGAGAAGATGACTTTTGATGAAAACGGATTGATCAACCCTGTAAAAATTACATTTGAAGGTGTTGAAAAAAGAGAAATAAACTAAGAAGTATGAAATTGTATTATGCTATTATTCCGGTATTCTTTCTATTTAATAGTCAGATTGCTTTCTCTGCCGGAATTGGAGAAGATGATTGGAAAGAGGGTGTCCTGGTTGACGAGTTTGTGTACACTTCGGCTCCTTTTCCATCCGTACATGCCGCAACTATTACAGAAACGCCGTCCGGTCTGCTGACTGCTTTTTTCGGAGGAGAGTATGAAGGGCATAAGGATGTCAGTATTTACATCAGCCGCCAACAGCATGGTCGTTGGAGCGAACCTTTGAAAGTAGTTGAAGGGATTACGGCAGAAGAAAGAAAGGCTTGTTATAATCCGGTCTTGTTTTGCTATCCTGACGGTGAAATTCTACTATTCTATAAAATAGGGAAAAATGTACAAGACTGGACGGGTTATTTAATTCGCTCGAAAGATGATGGCAACACCTGGTCTAAACCGGAAGCATTGCCTGACGGATTCCTTGGTCCCATAAAAAACAAACCGGAACTGATCGGCGGCAAGTTAATCTGCCCTTCCAGTACTGAAAATAACGGTTGGCAGGTACATTTTGAAATAACGGAAGATCGTGGGAAAACATGGAGAAAGACCGCGCAAATAAACAGTAAACCCTGGAATATAATACAACCCAGTATCCTCCGGTTAAAAGACGGACGATTGCAGGTTGTTTGCCGTTCGCAGAATGAGCAGCTTATTTCATCATTTTCATCAGATGAAGGCGAGACTTGGAGTGATCCGGTTGCTTTGTATCTGCCGAATAATAATTCGGGAACTGATGCGGTGACGTTACGTGATCAGCGGCATTTGTTGGTTTATAATCATGTTAAAACAAAACAAAGCGCTTATGTGGATAAAGCACGTACGCCTCTTCATGTAGCTGTGTCGGAAGATGGAATTACCTGGAAAGCCGCCCTCATACTGGAAGATTCGTCGATCGGTGAATATTCTTATCCTTCGGTTATACAGGGAAAAGACGGCACGGTGCATATCGTTTATACCTGGCGCCGGCAAACGATTAAATACGTGAAAGTAGACCCTTCCGGGCTTGTATTAAAGCCAATACTTGGAAATCGCTGGCCTGAATAAAAAAGAACAGGTTGAAGGTGCTATAAACCTTCAACCTGTCAAAAAGATCTTTCATAAAGAATACATGAGCTGATCCAGCATGAGTGGAAATTCATCCTCTTCAATACCCGCCACTAACAAATCTTCCTTGTCGTCATAGAAAAGTTCTTTAAAGCGATTAACATTTCCTGATTCAAGCCGGATTGATTCTTTATAATAAGCTAATGCTCCTTTTAGGTTTTGCAATGCCCATTCTGTGTGACCGGCATTCAGATAATCCTGTGAAGAAGCAGATTCTTCTATAATTTT
>DAIPZX010000196.1:0-4797 GCA_036781995.1 Massilibacteroides sp.
ATCTTGTTTTGAATGATTTGTAGTTCCATGATATTGGGTATTTATTGATTGACTGCTATTCTCATTTTATTCGTCGTCGGTTTGAACGCGAATTTATCTTCACTCTCAAATGTATTAGCCCAAAGAGAAGATTTTTCTTCTTCCGAAAGGCTATGCCACATTATAGATATAGGCTTTGCTCTTTCGGGATCATTTGATAACATGGCGGGAAGATTAAACAATGCCATTTTCTCACCTAATGAAAGGCACTCAAAAAGTTTATCCAATTCCGACTTTGATTTTACCTGCTTTTTCTCCATTTTTTCAGCAAACGAAGCCATATCGTTGCTAACCTTAACATCGGTTATCCTTGCATATATTTGGGTTGTTTTGATATTGGTATGTCCCAACATTTTCGATACACTTTCGATGGACACTCCTTTCGTAAGTGTCAGAGTAGCAAATGTATGGCGTGCAAGATGGTAGGTTAAATCTTTATCAATGCCACAGAGCGAACCTATTTCTTTGAGGTACTCGTTCATTTTTTGATTACTCATAACAGGAAGTACTTTATTGTCCGGCAATGTTCCTGAATACTTTTCTATTATTTGTTTTGGCACATCCAGTAATGGTACATTATAATTTACGCCAGTTTTCTCACGCTTACCCATTACCCATAGTCCGTCATCGAAAGAAGTACGGATATTTGACTGGCGTAAGTTCTTTACATCTATGTACGCCAATCCGGTGTAGCGAGAGGAGGTCAGGAAAGAGGATTAGGAAAAACAACGAATAAGAAACATAAATTGTTTAATATGAGTGAATTGTCTGGTTTGTGCATTTTCTAAAATTACAGAAAAGAGAGAAAATTCACAGACTGTTCGCTTCTAAATCGTTACCTGAAAAATGGTTTAGATTTACCACGATTAGAAGACTTTACGCTGTCCTGAAAGCAAAAATACCCTCTTGTTTTGATAAACAAGCAACGGATTCGCGTTTTTGGGTTCTTATGTGAGGTAAGGTGCTGATTTTCATATCTTATAATAATTCAAAAGTAAGTAACATTGCAAATGAATAATTATCGGTATGAAAACAGAAATGAACGTGCTTTTGCACATTAAAAAAACGGAAGTCGGCGAAGATGGTCTTTGCCCGCTTATGGGTAGAATAACAGTAAAAGGCAAATCCGATTCTACCGCTCAATTCGGGTGCAAAATAAGGATAGACCCGAAGCTATGGAACGCCACATCACAAAGATGCACCGGAAAAAACCGTATTTCAGTCAGAACAAACAGAGAGATAGAATCCCTGCTACTCCTGCTACGCGCACGGTTTAATGAGTTATATGACTTTGGCGATAAGTTTACGGCACTTGACGTAAAAAATGCTTTTCAGGGTATTGCCGCCGCTCAAACAACATTACTCGGATTATACCGTGAACACAACGAAGAATATGCTTTGCGTGTCGGGGTTAATCGTGCTGTCAGCACCTACTACCAATACTGCAATACCTATCGTTTACTCTCTGAATTTATCAACGTCAAATATAAGGTTTCAGACGTAGCCGTAAAATCATTGGATTGCTCCTTTATCGAAGCCTTTGATTACCACTTGCGGGTAAACGAAAAGCAAAAGCCGGTTACTATACTCGGACATATCAACCGCCTGAAAAGTATTACCTATAATGCTGTTTATAAAGGCATCCTGACCGTTCATCCATTTAAAGACTTTTCTCCCGAAAAGCCGGAAAAGAAACAGCTATACCTTACCGAAGAAGAACTGTCAAAGCTGATGAACACCACCTTTGATACGCCAAACCGTAATTTCACACGGGATATGTTTGTTTTTTCAGCCATGACCGGATTTTGTTATTGCGATATGTGCAACCTGACGGAAACCGATGTGAAAAAAGATAATGACGGTAATCTGTGGATCGAATCGAACCGCCAAAAGACAGGTACACCGGAAAACGTAATGTTGCTGGATATTGCGGTCAAAATCATGGAGAAATACAAAGGCTTGGCAGGCGGCGGTAAACTGTTCCCGATGCTTCATAATACAAGCATCAATCCACACTTAAAAAAGATGGCGAAACAATGTGGTATAGAGCGCAATCTTACATTCCATATGGCGCGCCACACATTCGCTTCGCAAATATGTCTGTCTCAGGGAGTTCCGATAGAAACCGTTAGTCAGGCTATGGGGCATAAGAATATTTCCACGACACAGCGTTATGCTAAAGTTACCAATGAGAAAATAGACCGAGATGTTACCGCATTGCATTTCAATATCGCGGAAAAATACACCTTAAAGGGTATTGATGCACCGCCATCGTCCATTCTAAAAGATATGAGCAGGCGAAAAGTACGCCCAAGTAAAAAACTACAAATTCAGGAGGGAATATAATATGAGAAGTACATTCAAAACGCTGTTTTACATAAACAGGCAAAAAGTAAAAGCAGACGGTAATTGTCCTATCATGGGTAGGATTACCATTGACAGGAAAGTAAGCCAGTATTATACGGGCGAAGATATTAACCCCGCACTTTGGGATGTAAAAGCAGGCAGGGTTCTTATTAAAGGCGGAAATTCTAAGGATAAACAGGTGCTTAAAGACATTAATATCCGGCTTGACGAGTTGGAACAACAAGCGCAGACAGCCTATAAAACAATCGTGGATGTTATCGGCTACGTTTCTTCCGAAATGGTACGGAATGCAGTTACAGGCAGGGCGCAGGCTAAAGAAACCCTTATTGCCCTGATGGATGAACATAACGAAGAATATGCAAAGCGGGTTGGTATAGACCGTGCCCGTCATACCTACATACGTTACCTAACTACCCGGAAGCACCTCTATAATTTTCTGCAATATAAATATGAGGTAGAGGATATACCTTTGCGCTCCCTTGATATGCAGTTTATTAAGGATTTCCATTTTTACCTATCGACCGTACTAAGGCTCAAAACTATTTCGCTGAATGACTATTTGATTCTCCTACGCAAAATGGGTCGGCTTGCTGTTAAACAGCGCACCTTGAAACGCGACCCGTTTGCGGGTTACAGGTTGGAAATACCACCTGTAAATCATCGCTACCTGACGGGCGAACAGCTTGAAAAAATTATGAATGCCGACCTGCGGACTTACCGCCTGTGCCATACCCGCGACCTCTTTATTTTCGCCGTGTTTACAGGCTTAGGCAGGGCGGAATTAGCAGAGCTTACCACCAACCATATTATTACGGAGAAAGACGGTTCAAAATGGATTTACATTAATCGCCTGAAAACAAAAGCCGAGTGCCGTATCAAACTATTGGATATTCCGTTGCAAATAATGGAGAAGTATAAAGGAGAGGGTAAGGAAAATAAAATCTTTTATGTCCCTGCTACTTGTAGCCTTTGTCGCAGCCTTAAAATGATAGAGGAAATATGTAAGTTGGATTTCCATCTCACATTCTACACAGCCCGCCACACATTCGCGACCGAAACCTGCCTGTCTAACGGCGTTCCCATAGAAACGATCAGTAAAATGATGGGGCATTCCAATATCCGCACAACACAAATTTATGCGGAAATAACCAATCAGAAAGTCGGGCGTGATTTCGGTGTATTATCTAAAAAGACCAAAGATTCGTATGCTATTCCCGACGATAAAATGCCTTCCCGCGTTTACCAATGCGGCAGGTACAGCAAATGGAAAGATGAAGTAAAACCGGAATCGTAATGAAGCAAAACGGCTGTAAGAGCAAATTTCTTACAGCCGTTTCATTTAGGCATTTACGTGGGAGTTATTCTAATGCCGTCCGTAAATGTTCTTCGAGTAATTTCTGAATATCACTCTGCCGGAACAGAATCTTACTGCCTATCTGTACATAGCCGATTATGCCATTGTACCGCCATTCCTGAAGCGTCCGGCGGCTGACTTTCAACCACTCGGAAACCTCTTTGTCGGTCAGGTAACATTCTCCATTCAGTACAGGTCGGCATTCTTTCGCCATATTTTCCAAGCCGTCCAACATCCGGTCTAATGCAGCAAAAAAGGCGATTATCTGCGGACTGCCTTTTGTCAGTAATCCCTTGCCGGATTCCATACTATCAAAGCTGTTATTCATGGCTTGCCTCCTTTCCCTTAGAGAACCGTTCAATCATTCCCTGTACATCTTCCGGTCTGTAAAAGACCTTGTGGGCGATCATCGTATATCCCAACTCTCCCTTATCGCGTAAGTATTGCAGTTTACGTTTACTTACATTCAGAATCACACAAACATCCTGACTATCCAGCCATTGTTTCCTTTCATTGCCGTTATAGTCTTTACATATTGTTTCGACCCTTTGAGTTAAAGCCTCAAAGCGGTTCATCATAGCCTCAAAGGTATGGGCTTCAATATTTACTATCTCCATATTATTTTACCTTTTTCGTTCATACTATGATTACGGGAAAACAAAGGTAATTCATTAAAATACACCACATATCAATCCCTTTGGGGCTGGTAGCTTCCGTCTGCACTTGTCTATACCTAAAGTTGCAGACTGATTCCGGCGGCGGTTAAATCAGCCGCTTTTTGTGTCCCCTGTTCGGATTATCCGAGAGGAAAGGAGGATTTTTAGTCTGTTTATTATTTTCTATTCAAAAGCTCCTCTGATTTCTCGGAGAAGCTGTATTGAAAATTATAGGACAACACTCAATAATGATCTATTCCCACGCTTCGCGGTAGTTCTGTTCCAACAATTTTTGAATATCTGACTCGCGATACAAGGTTTTACCGCCTAAATGAATGTAAGGAACCTTACCTTGAGTACGGTATTCCTGTAATGCCCGGC
>DAIPZX010000197.1:0-4778 GCA_036781995.1 Massilibacteroides sp.
ACTCATCATTTACAGAATCCGGTTGACTGACCAAAATTTTGGCTGTTACTTGCAATGCAAAAAGAGTTAATCTACCTTTTGGGGATCCGATATAATCTTTGTTACACCTTTTTTTCGGACTTACCGGAAAGATGAAGAAAAATCGGATTTTGAGAGGTGCAACAAAGAACGAAGCACGATTTTGAAGGTTTATGAATAATTATAGGGATAGCATTTTGATAGGTGTTTTTTTGCTTGTTACATAAATCTTTCGTTACTTTGCATCCGCTTTACGTAATCTCTGTCGGGATATTGCAGCCCGTTACATTGCGTTTCGTTAAAAAAACAATTAAAAGCTATACAAAAATGGATTTTATTAAAGTTGCAGAGGAAGCATTTGCTGTAAAAAAAGAGTATCCTGCGTTTAAGAGTGGTGATACTGTAACAATTGCTTATCGTATTAAAGAGGGTAATAAGGAACGTATTCAGCAGTACAGAGGCGTTGTTATCCGTATTTCAGGACATGGTGACAAAAAACGTTTCACTGTTCGTAAGATGTCAGAAAACATTGGTGTAGAAAGAATTTTCCCAATGGATTCTCCTTTCATTGAAAGTATTACGGTTAATAAAGTGGGTAAAGTTCGCAGAGCTAAATTGTATTATTTGCGTGCACTTACCGGTAAAAAAGCAAGAATTAAAGAAAAGAGAGTTTAAAATACTCATATTTCGCAAAAAAAAGGATGTGCCGATTGGTGCATCCTTTTTTGTTATATACCCGTGCATGGTTCTCTGCATAACACGTACAGGAGATCCGACGAAATAACAGGGGAAAATAAAAAGGCGTGGCTTTATCATAAAAACCACGCCTTTAACTATTGATTTTGTTTCAATTATTCATCCAACAGGATTTCCAAAATCTGGCAGGCGGCTTTGGCAACAGGCGAACCCGGTCCAAAAATGGCGGCTACACCGGCTTTATAAAGAAAATCATAATCCTGAGCAGGAATTACCCCTCCAGCTATAACGATGATATCTTCACGTCCTAACTTTTTAAGCTCTTCGATCACTTGAGGAATAAGCGTTTTATGTCCTGCTGCAAGTGATGAAACACCCATTACGTGTACATCGTTCTCTACTGCCTGGCGAGCGGCTTCGGCGGGTGTTTGGAACAAAGGTCCCATATCTACATCGAATCCACAGTCTGCATATCCTGTCGCTACTACTTTGGCACCGCGGTCGTGACCGTCTTGTCCCATTTTTGCGATCATGATACGAGGTTGACGACCTTCTTTTTTTGCGAATTTCTCTGTCAGTTCGCAGGCTTTGATAAAGTCTGCGTCTTGTTTTGTTTCTGATGAATACACGCCTGAAATAGTTCTGATAATTGCTTTATAACGTCCTGCAACTGCTTCGCAGGCATCGGATATTTCACCCAAAGTGGCACGAAGTCCGGCAGCTTTTACCGCCAGTTCCAATAAGTTTCCTTTCTTCGTACGGGCACATTCTGTAATAGCAGCCAGGGCTTCTTTTACGGCAGCATTGTCACGTTTGCTGCGCACAGCGTTCAGACGTTCAATTTGTTGAACACGTACTGCGGTATTGTCAATTTCCAGAATGTCGATCGGGTCTTCTTTTGGCAAACGGTATTTGTTTACACCAACAATGGTCTGTACATTAGAGTCGATACGAGCCTGTGTGCGGGCAGCGGCTTCTTCGATACGCATCTTCGGCAGACCGGTTTCAATGGCTTTTGCCATACCACCCATGCTCTGTACTTCCTGAATTAAAGCCCAACCTTTATGAACCAGTTCGTTTGTTAATGTTTCCACATAATAAGAACCTGCCCAAGGATCGATTTCTTTGCAGATTTGTGTCTCTTCCTGGATATAGATCTGTGTATTACGGGCAATACGGGCAGAGAAGTCGGTAGGCAAAGCAATGGCTTCGTCCAACGCGTTTGTATGCAGTGATTGTGTATGACCTAATGCAGCTGCCATCGCTTCAATACAGGTACGACCTACATTATTAAATGGATCCTGCTCTGTTAACGACCAACCGGAAGTCTGGCTATGCGTACGAAGGGCTAATGATTTCGGATTCTTTGCTCCGAAATTTTTCACGATTTTCGCCCAAAGCATACGTGCGGCACGCATTTTAGCTATTTCCATAAAGTGATTCATCCCAATTGCCCAGAAGAACGACAGACGAGGTGCGAAGGCATCCACATCAATACCGGCGTCAATACCTGCACGTAGATACTCCATACCATCGCAAAGTGTATAAGCCATCTCAATATCCGCTGTGGCTCCTGCCTCTTGCATATGGTAGCCGGATATAGAGATTGAATTAAACTTAGGCATTTTTTGTGAGGTATATTCGAAGATATCAGCGATAATCTTCATGGAGAACTCGGGCGGATAAATATACGTGTTACGTACCATAAACTCTTTCAGAATATCATTCTGAATTGTTCCCGCCATTTCTTCTAATTTAGCTCCTTGTTCTAATCCTGCGTTGATGTAGAAAGCCAATACAGGAAGTACCGCTCCGTTCATGGTCATGGAAACCGACATTTTATTCAATGGAATACCATCAAATAAGATTTTCATATCTTCCAGAGAACAGATGGATACCCCAGCTTTACCTACATCGCCAACCACACGTTCGTGATCTGCGTCATATCCGCGGTGTGTCGCTAAGTCAAACGCTACAGAAAGTCCCTTTTGCCCTGAAGCCAGATTCCTTCTGTAGAAAGCATTTGATTCTTCTGCGGTTGAGAATCCGGCGTATTGACGGATTGTCCAGGGGCGCATAGCGTACATGCCGCTATACGGACCTCTTAAATAGGGAGGAAGTCCTGAAGCATAATGCAAATGTTCCATGCCTTCCAGGTCTTCTTTTGTGTATACAGACTTAACTTCTATATGTTCAGGCGTTTTCCAATCCGCCCTGATGCCATTTTCTTTGATCCACTCTTGCGTATTAGTAGCTGTGAATCCGGCGTTTTTTATATCTATATTTTTAAAATTCGGTCTCATGATTCTTCTACTTAAGCAATTCCTAATTTAGCGTTAAAGGTTTTCAATGTTTCAAGTACATTGCTTTTCACATTGATAAATTGAGTAATTCCCTGTGCTTTCAGATCCTCCATGCATGCAGGAGCACCGGCAACAACAAACTCTGCTTTTCCGTTCAGCGCTTGATAAGCCGCCGGAGCAAAATCAACATATTCGTCATCACTTGAGCAGAGAACAACAATGTTAGCGCCTGCTTTCATAGCGGCTTCAACACCAGCCTCAATCGTTTCAAAGCCTAAATTGTCGATTATTTTATAGCCTGCGCAAGCAAAGAAATTGGAGGAAAATTGCGAACGTGCCAGACGCATAGCCAGATTTCCAATTGTAAGCATAAACACTTTGGGTGCATTGACGTTTTTTTCTGTAGCCAGGCGTAATGCTTCAAATTCCGAAGCTCCGCGCGTGTTATTTAATGTAGGAACTGTTTTTTCGCCACTACATCCGCAACCACAACCACATTCGGTGTTTTTCTTTATTTTCTTTTCTGCCACTTCTGTGAAGTTCGGGAATTGATTTGTCCCTAACAGCACTTCGCGACGTGTAGCCACGGCTTTCTGTCTTGCAGTGGCAGAAGCATTTACTGCATGCTGTATTTCACCTTTATCTGCTAAAGCTGTAAATCCACCGGCTTCTTCCACTTCAAGGAATAATTTCCAGGCAACATCTGCTAATGAATTTGTCAATACTTCCACGTAATAAGAACCTGCCGCAGGATCGGCTACCTTATCAAAATGACATTCTTCTTTCAATAGCAATTGTTGATTGCGGGCGATACGTTCCGAAAAATCATCAGAATCCTGATATACATCGTCAAAAGGTATAACTGTTATTGAATTTACTCCGGCTATAGCTGCCGACATCGCTTCGGTCTGTGTGCGTAGTAAGTTTACGTGCGCGTCATAGATCGTCATATTCCATTTCGATGTAATTGCATGTGCATCCATCTTAGCCGAGCAATTGCAAGCCGGATTATATTGAGCAACGATTTGCGCCCATAACCAGCGCGCGGCACGAAACTTTGCAATTTCCATAAAGTAATTGGAACTTACTCCGAAATTAAATTTAATTCTTTTGGCAATGTCATCTGCAGACAGCCCTTTTTCTGTTAATTTGGTAAGCAAGTCGTTACCCCATGCCAAAGCATAGCCCAACTCTTGAAAAATATAAGCTCCGGAATTATTTAAAAGCATCGCGTTAACAGCAAGTACCCTGAATTTAGGCAGTTCTGTTGCAGCATTAAGTACTTCGATGGCTTCTTCTGTCCAGTCTTCTGCTTCACACCCTTTTAATAAAGGATTTTTGAATACATCATAATTAACAGAACCATAGCACTTGCTTAGGTCTGCTCCGGTTGATTTCAGATAATTTGTTAGTATTCCTAAAAGTTTTGCCGCTGCGCTAAGACAAGTTCTGAAGTTTAATTCTACCGCTTCCGGAGTAATGCCGTTTAGCAACAGTGCAATGTTTTCTGCAGTAATTTTGTCTTTCTTGAAGGAAAATCCGAGAGAAGTGATCCCTTTATTCAATAGATCAAGTGCTTTTTTGTTGGCGACAGCAAAGTCTTCCACATCAATGTCCTGCCGTACATTCCAGTCATTGTCTTTTTTTGTACCTCTAACGAACGGAAACTCACCGGGCAAAGACTTTACGGTTTTCAGGTTTTCAATGTCTTCTTCCCTGTAAAACGGTTTTACATCAAAACCTTCGTTTGTTTTCCAAACG
>DAIPZX010000198.1:0-4777 GCA_036781995.1 Massilibacteroides sp.
TTAAATTACTGATTAACATGAAAATGGAACGACTATATAAATTTACATATTCTTTGCTGGTTGTGGTGCTTCTATCCATAGCATTTAACTCTTGTATAAAGGATGACTTGAGTGACTGTCCTTCAAGCATACGAATATATTTTGATTATTTGCCAGCAACTTATGCCAATATCAAAGAAGGGATAAATCCGGATGAGGTAACGCGGATGAATTTGTATTGGTTTGATGCGGAAACAGATCTGTTCCTTGGCGTTGAAGTAGATGAAGCACCTGAGTTAGGTTTGTCTGACTATTTTATGACAATTCCTACGTTGAAAACCGGAGAATATAAATTTGTTGCTTGGGGCAATCTGGAGGATGAGTATTCCTTGCTGCCTGAAGAACCGGTAGTCGGCTCCACTACTTTCGATAGGTTTACAGTGACCTTGAATACCGTAGTAAATGATTCTGTAAAAAATAAAATTTCACCTTTGTTCTTTGGAAAAAGCGAACCGAAGAAGATTCAGCTCGGAGAGCTTGCTCCCGAAGTGACAATACCTATTGTACAGGATACCTACACGATTAATCTGACGGTAGACGGAAAATTGGATACCGGAGGAAATTATCACTACGTTATTTCCGACAGTAATACCTTTTTTGATTTTAACAACGCTTACGTACCGTCTACTACGGTGCATTATATGACGGATTGCGGCAAACCGCAAAACGGCAAACTGAACGGATCTTTAACTACGCTTCGTATCGGCAAAGGGCGTAACCCTATCTTGAAAGTTTTAGATACGAGAGATGAAGCGGATCCTGTTTTTTCAATTAACCTTGTTGATTTGATTTTGGATCTTGAAACTCTGCATAAGGTAGAAATAGATTTTGATCACATGTACGAGTTTGATATTAACGTGACCATAGATAACGGATCGTTTATTGTTGTAGTCAATGGCTGGCAGCTTGTATATAGAGAACAAGAGTTATTCGGTTAACAAAGAGAAAAGAAAGAGCTATGTATATGAAAAAGATTATTACCCCGGTTGTTTTAAAGAGTTTTATGATAGCTAAACTCTTTGTCTTATCGATTTTGGTCTCTTCCTGCTTAACCGAGGATAGAATAGATATAGATAATGACGGACATCAATATATTACATTTACCGTTTCTACGCCTTATACTTCTGCGCCTACTTACGCCTTGTCCGAAAATTCGGAAAACGCCGTCGAAACCGTTGACGTGCTCGCGTTCAGAGTAGAGGGAGCGGATGAGTTTTATACTTACCGTTCTTCGGGTACTGAAATACAGGATGATGCCCAATCAGACAAAAAGACATTTAAAGTTAGTTTAAGGAAAGACGAAGATATTTATTACCGTTTTGTTGTAATTGCTAATGGAAAAGATGAATTAGACGCGTTGTCGACCACCCAGAATGCTACCAAAAATCAATTGTTGGCACACTTACTGTCAAAAAACGGCAGTGATAGATGGAATTCAACTTCGGATGCTGATTTCAAAGCGATTCCGATGTGGGGAGAAACCGCGACAACCATGAAGATAACAGATGCCACAACACGTATTTCAGGTGTTACGCTGCTGCGTTCGTTGGTTTCCATAGATGTGGCGATACTTGGTTCTACTGTTCAAAATAAATTCAAATTAAACGAAGTCTATTTATATAATAGAAAAACAAGAGGACGCATAGTCCCTATTCATTCTCATTTTGACGCGAATGATATTAAAGTTACCGCAGCCAGTATTCCGACAGACAATTCGTCGGATCCGCTGACGATTTGGGACGGGCTGCGCTATACAACATCTGATCCTACGGGATTAAGAAAAACAATATACACCTATGAAGCTCCCGGCGTAACGAAAGATGACGATTTAAACGCGACTTGTGTTGTGATCGGCGGTTTGTATAATTCAACACAAACGTATTATCGCTTGGATTTTATTGACAAAGAGAATGACGGTTCTTTTAAAGGCTATCGGGACTTGTTAAGAAACCACCGGTACACCTTTAACGTAACGGATGTAACCGAAGACGGGTACGCAACGGCCGACGAAGCTTTCTTTGGAAAAAAGGTGGGCATTACAGTCGATGTTGAAGCTTGGAATATGAGCGATATGGCAGAAGTAGTGGTTGATGAAGAATATTACCTGAGGGTGAGCAAAGGTTCTTTTGACGTTGTCGCTTCTACCTATCAGGGAACAGTTACCGTTCAGACGGATCATCCGGGCGGCTGGAATGTTTCTGTAACCGCGGCGGATAGCTGGATTACCATATCCAATAAAACGGCTACCTATTTTAATTTTACGTTGGCTAATTTACCCGCAGGTGAGCGTACAGGTACAATTACGATAGAGGTGGGGAATTTGAAGAAAACGATAAAGGTTAAACAAACCGCCTAAATTTGAAATGAAAAAAACAAATATAATGAAAAAGTTGACTATATTTTTATCTGCTTTATTTGTGCTGTTTTCATGTACAAACGAAGGCGAAATGGAGCCTGGAAAGATTACTCCTCCACTCGAAGATGGGGAAGTGATATTAAGACTGCAAGTGCCCGGGCATAAACAGCCTGCGGTGTACGCGGCATCTGAAAGTGATGAAAATCAGATTGCGGAGCTTGATATTCTCGCGTTTGCAAATCAAACGACCGGTATCGATACCCTGGCGTACAGAATCAAGGTTGACGCGGGCAGTATTACGGATGCCACCGGGCATGTGAATGGGAATAAAAAAGATATAAAGGTCAAATTGAAACGTAATGATTCAGACCTTAAGATTGTTTTGATCGCGAACGCGCGTTCGGTTTTAGACGGCGCCTCTATTAGTGAGGGCGATCAATTGGGCGATATTTTTGATGAATTAATCTATAGCTTTTCCGGTAGTTGGACAACGAATCCGATGAGCCCGATCCCGATGTGGGGGCAAACGGCAGGTTATGTCAGCATCAAAAACCCGGTAGTAACAGATCCGATTGATATCACCCTGCTGCGCAGTGTAGCTAAGGTGGATGTCGGCATAGATCTTTACGGTGATCCGGCGCTCGGCTTCGGTCAGCGGTTCAAACTGAATCATGTCTATGTGTACAATGCCAACGACAAAGGAAGCATTATTCCTGATTTGACAGATGCCGGTCTGGCGGATAATAAGGTAACGAAACCGAACATTCCGACAACAGCGCAAGCAATCAATGTGTTTCAGGAATATATACCCGCGGCGAATGAAAGCAAATTGTTTAATGAAATCTACCTGCCGGAGTCTGATAAGACTTCTGCCAATCGTACCTGCCTGATTATCGGCGGTACTTACGATGGCGGAAATGAAACATTCTACCGGGTTGATTTTGTGAATAAAAATGACGAAAATCTGGATTTGCTTCGTAATTACCGTTTCTTGGTGAATATTACCAATGTGAAACGCTATGGCTTTGACACAAAAGAAGAAGCGGCGAAAGCAAAGACTTCACATATAGAATATACGTTAAGCGTATTTAATGAAGATATTAATTCGATTGTGTACAACGGACAGTACGGTTTAGGTGTAAGCACAGACCAGGTGTTGTTAGACTGGAAAGCGACAACCGGAAATTCGATAACAATCGCGACAGACTACCCCGATGGTTTCGAGGCAACGACTCCGGACTCCTGGATCAATATTACTGCCAATCCGCAGAACGTACAGAATGGAAATGTAGTTTTTTCTGTTCAGCAGAATCTGAGCGAAGAACTGTATCGTACGGGTGTAATCACTATTAAAGCGGGTTCTTTGGTGCAAGATGTGGAAATACGCCAGTATCTGGGGGCAAACAGTATTCTTGTCAGACCGAGTTCAAACGAACAGATCGCGGCTTTATTCGCGAACGCCGACGGCAAGGAAAGAGTAACCAATGGGGCAACGCTGACTTCGGAAGTGCTTTGGCAGGATGCCGCGGGAGTTATCTCCGCTACAAACGTTACCGGAACGGGTAAGAGCGCGGTTATAAATGTAAACGCGGGAAACACCTCGGGCAACGCGGTTGTCGCGCTGAAAGCAGGAGGCGCGATTCTTTGGAGCTGGCATATCTGGGTTACTGATTATGACCTGAGTCTGCCTGTATCTCAAAAATCACATAATGGAACTGAGTTTATGACTCGCAATCTGGGTGCTATTGTTGAAACACCGGGTGCTGCAGGTACTTTAGGTTTATTCTATCAATGGGGGCGTAAAGATCCTTTCCCCGGCGCGAGTGCGACTACAGCCAATACCAATACACTCAAACCAATAGTTGATGCTTCCGGAGCGCCTACGGCTATTGAGTTTAGAAACGTTACCGCGAATTCTAATTTTGACAACGCGGTCGCGAATCCGATGACATTTTATTGTTCGGCCGAATTCCCCTGGTTTAGCTGGTACGGACTGGAAGAAACAAACAACTCGCTTTGGGTAGATGCCGAAGGAAATAAAACAGCCTACGACCCCTGTCCGCAAGGATGGCGAGTGCCGGTAGACTCAAAGGTTTGGGCAGGACTGCCTTCTGTCTGGAATACGAATGGAGCTACTTTATCGCCCGTAGGTTATTATCCTGCTGCCGGAGGTTTGGATTTCGCGGATGGCAAACTGACCGATGTAGGTACAAGTGGTTATTATTGGGCGGCCGGACCGAGTGGCGTTACTGCGAAAGCAATGATTATTAACGCGTCTACTATGTCGACTGACGCGTCTCCTTTGCGTGCGAGCGGTTATCCGGTGAGATGTGTAAAAGAATAAGTCTCTCTTATAAAGTTATAAAAAAGAAATTCCATGAA
>DAIPZX010000199.1:0-4760 GCA_036781995.1 Massilibacteroides sp.
AAAAGTGTAAACATTATTAAGTGCTAATCTATAAAAATTATTATTATGTCAAACATTTCTAGAAGATCATTTCTTCAAAAAGGAACAGCAGCAGCTGCTGCTTTAACGATTGTTCCTAATGCAGTTCTTGGTAAAAGTCATGGACATACTTCACCCACAGACAAAATGAATATTGCCGGTATTGGTATCGGAGGTATGGGTGCAGCTAACCTGCGCCACATGGAGTCGGAAAATTTTGTAGCTCTTTGCGATGTGGATTGGAGATATTCGAAGAAAGTATTCGACAAATATCCTCAGGCGAAGAAATACTGGGATTATCGTAAGCTTTACGATGAAATGGGCAAATCAATCGACGGCGTGATGGTAGCTACTGCAGACCATACCCATGCGATGATTACTGCTGATGCAATTACGATGGGTAAACATGTTTATACCCAGAAACCGCTTACTCACTCTGTTTACGAATCTCGTTTATTAACAAAATTAGCAGCTAAATATCAAGTAGCAACTCAGATGGGTAACCAAGGTTCTTCAGCTGAAGGCGTTGACTTGATCTGCGAATGGATTTGGAATGGCGAAATCGGAGAAATCACAAAAGTAGAATGTGCTACCGACCGTCCTATCTGGCCACAGGGATTAAACACACCTGAGAAAGCAACCAAAGTTCCTTCTACATTGAATTGGGATTTGTTTACAGGACCTGCTGCCATGCGTCCGTTTAACGAAGTTTATCATCCATGGAACTGGCGCGGATGGTGGGCATATGGTACAGGAGCTTTAGGCGATATGGCATGCCACATTATGCACCCGGTATTTAAAGCGCTGAAATTAGGATACCCAACGAAAGCCGAAGGTTCTTCTACATTATTATTGAACGACTGCGCTCCTCAGGCTCAGCACGTGAAATTGACTTTCCCTTCTCGTGACAATATGCCGAAAGTAGGTATGCCTGAAGTAATCGTACATTGGTATGATGGCGGAATGATGCCTGACCGTCCTGTAGGATTCCCTCAAGGAAAACAACTAATGGGTCCTGGCGGTGGTTTGACTATATTCCACGGAACGAAAGATACATTAATCTGCGGATGTTACGGACGCGAACCTTTCTTATTGTCAGGACGTGTACCTAATGTTCCGAAAGTATGTCGCCGTGTAGAAAAAGCAATGGAAGGCGGTCACGAACAAGACTGGATCCGTGCTTCTAAAGAAAGTGCAGCTAACCGTGTCATGACAAAATCCGACTTCTCTGAAGCTGGTCCATTCAACGAAATGGTAGTTATGGGCGTATTGGCAGTTCGTCTGCAAGCTCTTAACAAAGAATTGCATTGGGATGGTCCAAACATGAGATTTACCAACATCGGTGATGATGAAATGATTAAAACAGTTATCAAAGACGGTTTCACGATCAAAGACGGTCATCCTTCATTCAACAAAGACTATACAGATCCGGTTAATGCTAAACAATTTGCAGAAGAATTGATTAAGCACAATTACCGTGCAGGATGGAAGTTGACAGATATGCCTATATAATTTATTTATTAAGAAGTAAATAAGATGAAAAAAACTATTTTATTAGCAAGTGCTGCTACCATGATGTGTTATTTTGCATCTTGTGGTGGTGGAAAGAAAGCTGAAGAAGCACCTGCAGAAGAAGCTGCACCGACTTCTACTCAGTTGGCTATCAACCCAAAAGCTCTTGACGCAAGCGTGCAAACCGAAGAATCTTTTGGGGTAGATAAAGATGGATATATTTCTATCTTTGATGGCAAAACATTCAAAGGGTGGCGTGGTTATGGAAAAGACCAGGTACCCGGACAGTGGACTATCGAAGACGGATGTCTGAAATTTAACGGAACAGGCGGAGGAGAAGCTCAGGATAAAGATGGTGGAGACATTATATTTGCCCACAAATTCAAAAATTTTGAACTTACTTTTGACTGGAAAGTGGCTAAGGGCTCTAATTCGGGCGTATTTTTCTTAGCTCAGGAAATCGAATCAACCGATAAAGATGGAAACAAGAGATTGGAACCAATCTATATTTCTTCCCCCGAATTCCAAATTTTAGATAACGAAAACCATCCTGACGCTAAAATGGGGAAAGATGGTAATCGTAAATCAGCTTCTCTTTATGACATGATTCCTGCAGAACCGCAAAACTCCAAACCTTTTGGAGAATGGAATACAGGTAAAATCATGGTTTATAAAGGAACTGTAGTACATGGACAAAATGGAGAAAACGTAGTTGAATATCACCTTTGGACTCCACGATGGACAGATATGCTTCAAGCAAGCAAGTTCAGTGAAAAAGATTGGCCTCTTGCTTTCGAACTATTGAACAACCTGGGTGGTGAAAACCGTGAAGGTTACATCGGCTTCCAAGATCACGGAGATGATGTATGGTTCCGTAACATTAAAGTTAAAGTATTAGACTAATCTTATTTTTTTCGGTATTGTAAGATACTAACTTAATACTTACCCGAAGCCGAAAGTTTTTTTTTCGTGCTTCGGGTATTTTGTTTATTACATAATGCAATGAAAACAACTCAAATTTACTCCAATGCGCAAGTTACCTGGTTGGTGATTTTACGCGTATTTATCGGCTGGCATTTTATGTATGAGGGACTGGTGAAAATACTTAACCCCAAATGGACATCACTTCCTTACCTGCTTGATTCGAAAGGACCTGCCTCTTCTTTCTTTATTAATTTGACACAGAACGATTCTGTGATGACCCTAGTGAATTTTTTAAATGAGTGGAGCCTCTTTTGTATAGGATTTTGTTTAATTCTTGGATTATTTTCAAAACTTGCCTCCATCGGAGGAATGATTCTTCTGCTAGCCTACTCTTTGTCTCATCCGGCGCTCATAGAGATGTCTTATATGATGCCATTTGAAGGTTCATATCTTTGGATAGACAAAAATCTGGTAGAGTTTGCGGCACTTGGTGCGTTATCCGTATTCCCTACTTCCAAAATCATCGGATTAGACCGGTTGCTTATTAAAATACTTCCGGTCGGTTTCTTAAAATTAAAATTGATTTAAATTATGGCAACAGAAGAAACAAATAAGACCGACAATCAGAACGTACCTGACAAAGGTCGGCGGGAGACATTAAAAGCGTTAGCTACAGTTCCTGTACTGGGAGCTCTGGCTTATGGCGTCTATAAGAAACAAAAATATGCGGTAGGAAATCGTGACATTTCCGATGTATTCAAGATAAGCGGCAATGAAGCAACCTTCCTTGAGCCGACCAAAGACGGACAGAAGATACGCATTGGCATTATCGGATTCGGGATTCGCGGCAAACAATTGCTTCGTGCTGCAGGATTCGCAGAGCCATCGTGGATTGACAAAATGATCGATGCAAATAAAACAAATAAAAAAGATACACGCTATCAACAATACCTTGAGCAAGATGATCTGAATATTGAGATCACGGCCGTATGCGATATCTTCGATGTGTATGGAGAGGATGCCGTATTAACCGGATCGAACGTAAATAGAGAAGGGAGTAACGGTAAGTTCGGCAAAGCGCCCAAACGTTACAGACATTATAAAGAATTACTTGCCGCTCAGGATGTGGATGCCGTAATTATCGCAAGTCCGGACCATTGGCACAGCACCATGGCGATGGAAGCTGCACGCGCAGGCAAACATGTGTATTGCGAAAAACCACTTTCATGGACTGTACCTGAAACATATATGGTACGTCAGGCGATTCATGAAACAGGTGTGGTATTCCAGCTCGGACACCAGGGACGGCAAACCGATTGTTATCAAAAGGCGGCTGAGATTATCGAAAACGGACTTCTTGGTCAAGTGAATCTGATCGAAGTATGCACAAACCGTAACTCTCCGAATGGAGCGTGGGTGTATGACATCATCAAAGGTTCATCTCCCGAAACAATCGACTGGGCACAGTTTGAAGGACCGGAAGAGCGCGTGAAGGAATATATGGAATACATGACGAAATATAATCTGGAAAGATATATCGGTCCGGAAGAACGCAAGAAGTTCAGCCTGGAACGCTTCTTCCGCTGGCGCTGCTGGTGGGATTACAGCACCGGACTGTCGGGCGACTTGCTTACGCACGAATACGATGCCGTAAACCAGATCATGAAAGTAGGCATTCCGCATTCGGCAACATCCTCCGGAGGTGTTTATTTCTTTAAGGACGGACGGACGGTGCCCGATGTATTACAGACTACTTTTGAATTCCGCGATCATGATATGACCATGTTGTATAGCGCAACATTAGCCAGCTCAAGAAACAGAGGAAAAGTATTCATGGGACATGATGCTTCCATGGAAGTATCCAATATACTTCAGGTAACTGTCGACAGCAATTCTGACCGTTACGCGGAAAAGATACAAAGCGGCGTGATCCCGACAGATAATCCGTTCTACACTTACGTTCCCGGACAAAGCAGTTCGGACACGGTTACATCACCCACAGAGCTTTACTTTGCGAAACGCGGTCTGCTTTATACCTATGTAAATGGTAAAAGATATGACACCACCCACCTCCATATCCGTGAGTGGTTGGAATGTATCCGTCAGAAAAAGACACCAAGTTGTAACATCGACCAGGCTTTTGAGGAAGCAATGACAGCCCACATGGGTACTCGCGCTTACCTGGAAGGACGAACCATGTATTGGGATAAAGACAAAGAAGAGATCGTAAGAGGCGAATTTTCCTGATACATTTCAACATAAAAGAAAAAGCGGATAAAATTTGTCCGCTTTTTTTGTAACCATAT
>DAIPZX010000200.1:0-4754 GCA_036781995.1 Massilibacteroides sp.
CCAGCCAGTTCAAGAGCCAGTTCGGCATCGACAATAATCTTGCGACCTATCTGTGTGATAGCCTTGTCAATTTTTCCGCTTTGTTTGATACGGTTGGCGGTTGGAATACTACACCCGAAAAGGCGTGCGATACCAGCTATGCCATATACGTGTGTTTTAGAGGTGCTATCGACAACGGTCGGCTGAGCCTCTTTTTGCTCCGAGTTTTGTTGCAGGTAGAGAAACTCTTCCCCCGTCATTTGCCAGAGCGGTTTTTGTTTTAAATCATGAAGATTCATATACATAAATATTACAATGTTTGACAAAAGCCTTGTACTTCGGCGATTATGTTCGAACACTGCAAAGCTACGTTCCGAAATAGGTGGTATATGGGTGGACGTGAAAAGTTTATATCATTGATAATCAAATGATATGAAAATTATTCTGAGTGGTAAAAGTGGTAATCGGGTGGTATCAGGAGAGTTCTTTGAATATCTTGCCTATACGCTCGGCAAATTCCTTTGATTGTTTGCTCGGGAACTCCGAAACCGGCTCTTTGTATTTGGATTCGTAATAGCCTTTGTCAATTCCTGCGGATTCGAGTATGGCGGTGCGCCATTCCATTTTATTATCTGCTTTCAGGTATTCATACAATTTGAATATCAGATAGCACATACGCCCACCTTCTCTTGATTTGACTATCAATTTGGCGTTGGTCGGTTGTAGGTTGAGTAAGGCGTATAAATCAAGTTCTGAAATATTCTCGAATTGGATATTGTTACACTCGTTGTGGATGAGGGATACCAACTGCATATCAAAATAAGCACCGGTGGTTAGTATGGGCTTAGTTTCGGTCGGCTCCTTTTCTTTTTCAATGGGAAAGTAATTATCTAACAGAGAGACAAAGGAACTGCCCAGTTTAAATATATGTCCGAATACATTTCCAAGGTATTGGGCGGCGTGGTTGTCGGATTCTTTCTGTTTCCGGTAGAGAATTTCGAGTTTGTCTTGCTCCTTTTTATATAAGCCTTCAATTCTTTCTTCCTCTCTGGTTAGGCGTTCGATTGCGATTCTGTCATTATTCCAGCTTACGGATTCCAATGAGCCTCTTGCCTGTACGAGTTCTTGCCAAAGTTTGTTGGTATCCTTTAGCTGTTCTTCTATCTCGATTTTGAGCGGATTCTGTCTGTTCGAGCAGACTTTAATGATGTTTATTTTATCAAAGAAGTCTTTATTTGTAGAATAGGTTTCAAGATTCTTGCCTATTTCTGTGCGCAAATTGGAGATAATCTGCCCTTGTTTTTCCTTATCCGTTGAAAGAAGAAAGTTTAGGATGGCTTTTTCAAATGCCTGAACATTATTGAAATTACGATAGAAGTCTGTAATACTGCATTGTGCATCGAAACTCAAACCGGACTTATCTGCTATCTCTTGGTATAGTATATTGACTGACCTATATCGGGGGAGTAGGTCTGTCAACATAGAAATATGTTCGTTATGAGTTGGCATAGTGAATTAGCTGAGTTTTAAAAGCATTAAATAATCTTCATCATCTTGGTCTATGACCTTAAATCCCATTTTCTGATAGAGTTTTACGGCATAATTCTCCTTTTTTACATTCAAGGAGGTTTGTTTATAGCCACTCTCACGTAGATAACTTATCATTGAGGACATTAATTGAGTACCAATGCCTTGGTTTCGATACCCTTTAAATAATGAAATGGCAAACTCCGGTGTTTCTTCGTCAATATAGCCATATCCTTTTATATCTCCTGAAATAATCCGAACCCATACAGTTCCGACTACTCTGCCATTACATTCTGCGACCAAACAATAGTCATCTTTGCCTGCACCAAAATCTTTTATGTAAGCATTTATTTCGGGTATATTTAATACGCTTCGCGGAATTAGATTGTCCTCATCCACTTGATAGATAGCTTCGTACAACATATCTTCAAGCATCGGAACTTCATCCTGCCGTAATTTTCTTATAACTATATTGTTGAGCATTCGCAGTTCTCCTTATTTCATTTCAGATAATACCCACCAGTTTTATTCCCGCCTCTGAACTCTATTCTGTCCGCTTTTTTTAGTGTATCTAAATATCTCATTACTGTTCTACGGCTTTTTCCTATGGATTCAGTTATGTCTGAAACGGTTATGCCTTCTTTAGATTTTATCAATTCAAAAATAATATCTTCAACTGCTTCTTTAGAATTTATAGTGCCATTTATAGTGCCATTGTCATCAGGGCGTTTAAATGATACAGTAAAAAAGCCACCGTCTGTTATAAATTCAGGTTCAGGAAGTCCGGCTTCTTTCATCTCATCACGCATACGAGGGATGCCGGATGCAACTTGTTCTACCAAGCTCATACGCGTAAACAGACCGAATACCAATGGATTCCGGCTCATGCTTCTTGTCCCAAATTCTTTTTGTACAGCCAGAAGCAATCCGCCCGGATTGGAAATTTCTACTCTGTCATCGTATATTTCCACCATTGTTACAGCCCCTTGTTCATAATAATCCCTATGCGACAGCGCATTAATTATAGCTTCTTTGAAAACAGCAAGTGGAATCTCCCAAATCTCCTTACGCGGACCCATATCTTCCATAATATAGGAAACTTTCAGCTTATCCTTTATCCACGCTTCCGTCTGTTTGTATTGGTTGTACAGAGTTCCACCATAATATTTGTCATCAATGATATGCACTTTGGTTGTTCCTTTGAACAATACACAATGAATCACGGCATGAGGGAATAACGTCTCCGGCTCTTTACCGAAAAACAGAACACCGCCGTTTTTGATATCGCCGGAATTATCAAACACCTGCAAGTTGCTTAATATCTGCTTCGTGGTGACATTTCCAGTAATATTGGATTCATGGCGGAAATATTGGAAGTTCTCTTCGTCCAGTTCTTTATTTATATCAAATTGAGGACAAGGAACAGCATCGAAATAAATGCGGTTGCTGGTTTGGAAGAAATTTCTTATTTCTTCGGCTGTTGTTAGTTTTTGACTATTAGCACCTTCACGCACATAGATTGCACCGGATAGAACATAGGGCTTGTCTTTTCCGGAAGGAACATCCAACACCCAGACTTTTTTATCATCAACTATAACCGGATACAAATCCACTTGAATATTGGGAGATATAGCCCTTATTCCATCTTGGATTTTGGAACGTGTATTGTTGTCTATTTCGAGACCGTGAATCTTTCCATGGTTATCAACTCCCAAAAGAAGATAGCCACCTTCGCTATTGGCAAATGCGCATAACTCCAAGGTTATTTCCTTGATTTTCGAAGGAACTCTTATATTGAAGTCCACATTATAGCCCTCTCCGCTTTTGGCTAATGATTTTATCTCTTCTGCTGTTATCATCGTCTAATATTATTCGTAATACAAAAGTAATCAGAATAAATCACAACTGATTGAATTTGTCCATCGCATTTGCTCTTATGTCATCAGCAATATCAATATAGGGGCGCATCGCTTTATAGTCGTTATGCCCAGTCCATTTCATTACAACCTGCGGAGGAATACCCAAAGACAGGGCATTACATATAAATGTTCTTCTTCCGGCATGAGTTCCGAGTAACGCATATTTGGGCGTGACTTCCTCTATTCGTTCACTTCCCTTGTAATAAGTTTCCCGAACAGGTTCGTTTATTTCTGCCAGTTCGGCCAATTCCTTCAGGTAATCATTCATTTTCTGATTGCTGATAACCGGCAATGCCTTATCATTCTCGAAATGAACATCTTTATACTTGTCTAACACTGCCTTGCTGTGATTGTTCAGGTCGATTATCAGGCTGTCAGCCGTTTTAATAGTAGTTATCTCGATATGATTCTCTTTTATATCGCTTCTTCGAAGATTATATATATCCGAATGCCGGAGACCTGTGAAACAAGAAAACAGAAATACATCCCGGACACGCTCCAGATATTTTTTTGTTTCAGGGATAACACAGTCCCGAAGTTGATTCAGTTCTTTCCACGTAAGGAAGATAACCTTTTTCTTCGTGCTTTTCAGCTTGGGTTTGAAGTCCTCAAAATCCCGGTTGCTATTATATCCTTTCTTGGTACTCCACCGGAGAAACCATTTGAGATAGCTGATTTGCTTTTCAATGGTCGTATTCCGCATATCCAGCGAACCACGAAGATAGTTTACATATTCCATCAGCTTGGATTCGGTCAAGATTTCAAACGAAAGGTTCTTATCAAAATCATTCAGGTGGTTCTTCACGGCTGCAAATTTTTCGTATGTGGCATCACCCCAACTGTTTTGTGTTCCGCACTCCTTAATAAACTGTTTGAATGCCTTTTCAAAGATAACAGACTGCGGAATTTCTTCCTTTTCGGGTTTAGCTTCCGGTTCCGGTTGTTTATACCTGTCATTGAAAGCATCTTTCAGTTGCTGCGGGGTTGGAATTACATCCTGTACCTCAAACTCTTTGAATATCTCCTGAATATCTGTATAGTATTTCAACAGGTCGGCATTAATTTCGGAAGCACTCTGTTTGAGCTTGTTCGTACATCCGTTTTTAACCCGCTGCTTATTCTCATCCCATTTGACTACATCAATCCTATATCCGGTCGTGAACTCCACACGTTGTCCATTATAGATGACACGCATACGGATGGGAACATTCTCTACTATGGCAACGCCGTTTTTCTTTCTACTTTCAAGTGAAAAAACTATGTTTCTTTTTATGTTCATGGGTGTAATCTTGGGTGTTATTATACTTATTAAACATGGGTGATAGTTTT
>DAIPZX010000201.1:0-4754 GCA_036781995.1 Massilibacteroides sp.
AAGCCTTATTATCCACATGGTCGCCGTATGCTATCGGGTCAATCAACCGCATATCCAAAGACATTTTCCGAGCATAATCGGTCGCAATCAGCATTTTTGCTTTTTTCTCCCTGTCGGAAAGTTCTCCGCGTCCCAATAGCTCCCCGTTTCCTGTTTTGGCAAATTCAATCAGTTTCCCGATAAATTCCTGCTGTTGTGGAGTCTGTGGGATATTATGCAGTATCTCATTCTTTTCGGGGCGGTCGATACCAATATCTTTTGCCGTGCGAAAATCAGTTATCGCCGAATAGAAAGAAGCCAGTTCTGGAACTTTGATAAAATAACGGAAACGTTCTTTTTGAACAATTTCATTAGTAACCGAAAATTCATAGTCGGTTGTTTTCTTTGCAAAAACTGCTGCCCACGCATCGAAAGTATTGATGTTTTGTCTCTCCAATTCTTTCGGACGTAGATACTTAAATAAAAGATAAAGCTCCGTAAGAGAATTGGAAATGGTTGTACCGGAAAGGAATGTAGCACCCAAATCCTTGCCTGTGCGCTCCTGAATGGTCCGCAGAGCAAAGAGCATATTAAGCGCCCGTTGACTTCCTTCAGGGTTTCCCAAGCCTGCCACACGGTCATGCCGGGTAGTAAACATCAAATTTTTGAAACGATGTGATTCATCAACAAGTAAATGGTCAATCCCCATCATTTTGAAGTCCACCACATCATCCGTGCGGTTTTTGATGGTATCAGCCAATAATGACAATTTCACTTCAAGGTTTTGTTTACGTATTTCAACACCTCGCAACATCCCCCTTGAAATCTCATTTCCCTGACTACGTAGTATGTCTAAATTTTCTTCTACACTATCCAATTCTTTTTGTAAAATATCACGTTGTATTTCGGCAGATTGCGGTATCATGCCGAATTGCTCGTGTGTCAGTATGACGGCATCCCAAGAGTTGTTTTTTATTTCGTTGAAAATTTTCACTCTATTGGCGGGAGAGAAATCTTCTTTGCCCGGATACAAGATTTTGGCATTGGGATAAGCGGTTCTAAAAGTATTGGCAATCTCATGTATATTCGCTTTCAGTCCGATAATCATCGGTTTGTTAGCCAATCCGAGGCGGTGCATCTCGTAGGCGGCACAGCACATGATAAGGGTTTTTCCGGCTCCAACCTGATGGTCGCAAATACCGCCGCCGTTTTGTTTTATCATCCAAACGGCATCTTTTTGGCTTTGATACAAATCGTTAATTCCTAATGCCTTTGTGTCCAAATTTGGAAACGACTGATGTGATCCGTCATATTGGGGGCGCACAAAACAATTAAATTTCTCGTTATAAAGTTTGGTTAGGCGGTCTTTAAATTCAGGCGACTGCTGATAAAGCCAATCGCTGAAGCCATTGCGTATTTCGTCAATTTTGCTATTTGCCAACTGAATTATTTCTCCGTCCCGCACTCTGACTTCTTTGTCGCCGACTTTTACTTTTTTGGTAATATCGGGAGTCGTATTATGCAGTGCGTGTTTGGTTAACGCAATACCATCATAAGTACGGCTTTCGGAACGTATTGCATATTTTTCATAAATATGGGCATTTCGGGATTGGGATTTAATGGAATATTCATCACGAGTGGACGAGTAATTGATATTTACATCCGTATCAAACAGGTAAGAAATATATTTGGAATAAATTTCTTCGGGAATCCACCGTTCGCCGAAATTGAAATCAAGTTCTTCAAAGGTTATGGGCTGTGGGATTGATTCTTGTAAGGCTTTGAGCGATTCTGCTGCCGCAATATCCTGCGGGTTCCTTTCAAGGTAATGCCCGATATTTTCTGTTTTTTCGATTACATTTCCGGCAATGAAGCGGTCTGCCGTTTCGTAGTTGTCAATCAGCGGATTATAATAAATGCGGCCATGCAAGTCTTGCAACATATCTTCACGACTTTTTTCATCAAGCAAAGAAAGCATGTAGTCTATTTTTACTTCGCCAAATTTATTTAACGATGCCGCCAGTGCTTCTTCGGAGGTATCGACATGTTTTACTTCATTACTGAAAGATACCGGATGATTGAATATATCCGCCAGTTGTTTCTTGCCGTCAATAAAACGTTCCAATGCAAGGACATCACGCGAAGAGGGATCCATCAGGATAAGTCTGGCATTGTCTTTTTTATTCAGGTCTCCGAACTTATTTGCAAATAACTGATATTGCTCATTGAGTTTTCCTCTTAATACGGGTTCTTCCTGCCGTTCCTTTGCTTCATCGTTATATAATTGGTTATAAGTATCTCGTATTTTAATATAAAGGGATGCTTTCGCTTGCTGTGTGTCTGTGAGTTGAAGCGGATGAAACATCGGTTGAAATCCGTTCAAATTACGTAAATAGCCGATACGGTTATCTGCGTCCATTACTAATGAGCCTTCCCTGTAGTGGGATGGTATATTTTGGACATCGTGGTATGGAACAGGCTTTAATTGACGTTCGAGTTCCGCTTTTTCGGCTTCAATCCTGCGTAATTGTTCTTGATGTTCCGCCTGCCGGGCATCTTCAACAGGATAAACACTCCTGCTCTCTTGTTGTAATTGTTCCTTTTTTACATTATTAGATGCCATTTTTTCCCGCCAGTCCATGAACGGAAGTTCTTTTGTTTGTTTTGCCTTTGATTGCGGCTTCCGTCCTCGTTTTTTAGGTTTGCTTACCTGACTGCGTTCTTCTTGAGTAAATCCAAATAAGTCATACAGGGTAATGATCGGCTCCTGCGTTATTGGTTGGGGCTTTGCCGCCGGAGTAGGTGTTTTCTTAATAGCAGGATCATCCCTATCGAAAAGAGTAGCTTGTGAATGAGATTGATAACGCTGTAAATCTAAATGTTGGGCGAAATCTTCATTCAACATCTGCCGCAGTTCTTTAGCGATGCCCTCAATTCCTCCGTCATGGGTAAATACGATTGCCGGCTTTCCGTATGGGTCGGTGTCTGTCTTTGAATGTGTTTGTACCACTCTCGAAAAATCATGGAACAGGTTGTTTATGGATATACCATTAGATAGTTTACGGCTTTCGATAAAATCTTGCTGTCGTTGATTCAACAGCCTATTACTATTATTCCGTTGCAGGATAATTAAATCACTGCCGACATCCGTTCCGGCTTGTTCGGAAAAAAGATTGTTGGGTAAGCGGATAGCGGAAACAACATCGCATTTATCCATCAGGTATTCGCGTATCGGTTTGTTCTGTTCCGAATTAAGAACTCCCTGTGATGTGATAAAGGCAATTATTCCTCCCTCTTTTGTCGCCATAACGCTTTTTACAAAAAAATAGTTGTGGATAGCTTGCGTCGATTGTTTGACTGCTGGTATTTCATGTCTGGAAAGTAGCGGATCGAACACGGCAACATCGCCAAAGGGTATATTGGAGGCTATCACATCAAAATGTTCGGAATAACGTTCCTCTATTTTCTCATAACCCTCAATCCTTACATCAGCATCAGGATAAATGTGTGAAAGGATTTTACCTGTCAGTAAATCTTTTTCAAAAGCTGTTACATCGGCATTAGGTGCTGTTTCTTTGAACGAAGAAATAAACGCGCCTGTTCCTGCACTGGGCTCTAAAAACTTAGTCGGCGTTATCCCATTATCCAGTAACGTATTCGCTAAAACATCAATGACGGGTTTTGGTGTATAGAACGCTGTCAGGATAGAGTTTTTCAGACTGCCGAAATAGCGTTTATATTCTTGCTCGCTTGCAGAATATTCACGGATAAGTTTGTGTAAATCAGAAACCAACGGAAATAAGTCTAATTCTGATTTTGACCAATAGGATTTGTCTGCTTCCGTTTGAGCCGGATTTAAGATACACTTTAATCCGCCGAAACCGCTGTATTGCATTAAAAGACTTCGTTCTGCTTCTGTTGGTTTGCGGTTTTCCCTCTCCAGAATAAATGCGGTTCGGATGGCTTCTATATTGGTCTGCAAATGCGATTTTTTATTGTAAGCCATGTTCCTCCAGATAGATTGAGATTGTTCCGGTCAGTTCCGTGTAGAGTAGTTCAAATTCGGGAGAATAGGCGAAGTCGTCCGAGAGAAAATATTTTGCAAATACCCGCTCGCACTCAGGTAGCAGTTTTATAGCTATTTTCTTAGCCGAACGTTGGGGTATGCTGTCCGCAAACTCGTTCCAAAGGATGGTTACCAACGTATCGTGTTTGGAAAAATGCAAGTCCTGAAACAATATTTCGTTGGCAAGGCTTACAGCTTCAAAAGGCGGATGTCCCGCCCTGACGGCATTTTCGTATGTTTCGGAAGCCCTATCGCAACGGGTAGTGATAAAAGCCCTATCGCCGGATAACTCCGGAAAACTTTCTTGCAAATGTAAAATAAGGGATAATTGGTCGATGGCAAGTGTTAATGAATCGACATCTTTCCTGTTCCGACTGTTCATATTCTTGATTTTTAAGATGAACAGCAAAATTGAATATTAATAGGGAAAAAATTAAAGGAAAATCAAGCGATGGTCGGGGTTGGCATTTGGTTGGCAGGGGTTGGCATTTGGTGTTGTTCTATCCTTACATACATTTTACATAAAGAATAAACTATTTTTCATCTATTTATTATTTAGTTGTTTGCATATCTTTAGGAATCCCAAAGAATAACGTTGCTACAAAACCACCTGCGTAAGCAGCCAATAAACCTAATACATATGCAAGCCATTGGTTGTTGGCAATTAATGGAATTAAAGCCACCCCACTTGGTCCAATAGCAATCGCAC
>DAIPZX010000202.1:0-4719 GCA_036781995.1 Massilibacteroides sp.
CATCCGGCTGCATCGTATTCAATAAACGAACCGGAATATTATGGATTTTAGCAGGAAGAATACAGGTAGGATGCAATATTTTCGCGCCGAAATAAGCCAATTCCGCAGCTTCTTCAAAATGCAGATTACGTACCGGAGCTGTTTTATCCACAATACGGGGGTCGTTATTATGCATGCCGTCTATATCTGTCCATATCTGAATTTCTGCCGCTTCAAGTGCTGCTCCGATTAATGAGGCGGTATAATCGCTGCCTCCACGTTGCAGATTGTCGATCTCACCATAAGCGTTACGACAAATATATCCTTGTGTAATATAAATATCAGCGTCTTTATTCTCTGCTATCAGTTTCGTCAGCTTTTCCTTAATATAAATAGGATCCGGTTCGGCATTTTTATCTGTTCGCATATACTCTAAAGCAGGCAGAAGCACAGATTTAACGCCAAACTCATTCAGATAAAGATTTACCATGCCGGTAGAAATAAGTTCTCCCTGAGCTAAAACCACCTTTTCTTCAAATAGCGTAAATAAGTCCTTTGTAAAAGAACGGATATAGTTAAAATGTGCAGTAACCAACTCATGTGCCTTTTGTTTATATTCAGCAGTTTCATACAATTCATCAATATGAGCGTAATATTTCTGTGCAAGTCTGTTTATTACTTCATTCGCTCCATCCGGGTTCTTCTTATATAGATAATCGGATATTTCTACCAATGAATTGGTGGTTCCTGACATAGCAGACAAAACAATAATATTACGATGTTCTGCTGTGATTAGTTTCGCTACATCTTTCATTCTCTGGGCTGTTCCCACAGAAGTACCGCCAAACTTTAAAACTTTCATTTTTCTATATCTGTTATTAAATTGTTCATATTTCAAAGAAACATGCTACAAAGTTACATAAAAAATCATTCTCCGACATCAGTAAGACAAGCATTCTCGCATTTTACGACACGACCGGGATAATTTTGCACCAGTGTATAATTATGAGTAGTCATGATTACCGCCGTACCGTCTTTACAGATGTCATGCAGGAGTTGTACTATTTGTGATCCTGTTTCCGGATCCAGATTACCTGTCGGTTCATCTGCAAGGATAATCGCCGGATTATTCAGTAAAGCACGGGCAATAACAATACGCTGTTGTTCGCCGCCTGACAATTCATGAGGCAGTTTATACCCTTTGTTCTGCATTCCTACCTGATGAAGTACTTTCGCTATTCGTTCGGCCATTTCGTTTTTTTTCCAGCCGGTTGCTTTCAACACAAACTCCAGATTCTTTATAACCGAACGATCAGTCAACAACTGAAAATCCTGAAAAACGATACCCAGTTTTCTCCGAAGATAAGGGATATCTTTCTTTTTAATTCGTTTCAGGTCGTAATCCAGAATATAGGCATCTCCACTTTCTACAGGAAGCTCACAATACAGCGCTTTCAATAAACTACTCTTACCTGAGCCTACTTTACCGATTATGTAGACAAACTCTCCGTTTCTCAATTCAAAAGAAGCGTCTCGTAATATCACGTTCTCTTTCCGGCTGATGCTGACATCATGTATCTTTAGCAGAATAGTATCTTCCATAATTGCAGATGCTTTATTTGGATTAATTCTTATTTATGTCTCTTTTTTAATTCATGTACCAGATCTTCCATACGAAGACCTTTGCTGGTAAGCAGCACCATTAAATGGTAGATCAAGTCGGAAGCTTCATATATAAAACCATCTTCCGTTCCGTTTGTTGCTTCGATTACTGTTTCGACAGCTTCTTCTCCTACTTTTTGCGCCATACGGTTCACTCCTTTCTGAAATAAGGAAGTAGTGTAAGAGCCTTCGGGCATTTCATGACGGCGTTGTTCGATAAAAGTCTGCAAATATTTCAGGAAAAGAATATCTTCTATATTTTTCTCGCCAAAACAAGTATCCGCTCCTGTATGGCAAACCGGACCTACAGGTATGGCTTTAATCAGAATGGTATCCTGATCGCAGTCTGCCATCATGTTTACCACAGTCAGATAATTACCGCTTGTTTCACCTTTTGTCCACAAAGTCTGGCGACTTCTGCTATAAAACGTCACTTTCCCTGTTTTTTTTGTTAGATTGTATGATTCTTCGTTCATATAACCCAACATCAACACCTTCGATGTTTTATCGTCCTGAACAATTGCAGGAATCAATCCGCCCATCTTTTCGAAATCTAATTTCATCTTTATCTTTTATTCTATTTATAATCGTACATTCACTCCTTCTTCCGAAAGATACTTTTTCAAATCGGTTATACCAATTTCTCCAAAATGAAACACACTTGCTGCTAAAGCTGCATCTGCTTTTCCTAACGTAAAGGCATCACGAAAATGACTCATCTCGCCGGCACCGCCGGAAGCAATAATCGGAATATGAAGAGATTCTGCCAATTGAGCCAATGCTTCATTCGGATAACCTTCTTTTACGCCATCATGGGTCATACTGGTAAACAGAATTTCTCCGGCTCCGCGACTTTCTGCTTCTTTCGCCCAGTCAAAGAGGAATTTATCTGTTGGAATACGACCTCCATTCAAATAACATACCCAATTATCATTCTCAAAATTAGCATCAATAGCGACAACACAAACCTGGCTCCCAAAATTTCCGGCAATCTCTTCGATCAGCTCCGGCGTGCGCAGCGCGGATGAATTGACAGACACTTTATCTGCCCCGGCTGCCAGTAGACGATCTACATCCGATAAGGCATTAATTCCTCCTCCAACAGTAAACGGAATATGGATACTGGCGGCTACCTTTTTCACTAATTCCGTAAATGTTTTGCGTCCTTCATAAGACGCCGTGATATCTAAATAAACTAATTCGTCAGCACCCTGACGACTATATTGCGCGCCCAGTTCCACCGGATCTCCGGCATCCCGAAAGTTCACAAAATTTATTCCTTTCACCGTCTTTCCGTCTTTCACATCCAGACAGGGTATTATTCTTTTAGCCAGCATTGTATTTTTTTTAGATCAGGTAAAACGCAATAAATCCTTCAACTGAATACGACCTTCATAGATCGCCTTTCCGAAAATAACCGACGGAACACCTGCTTCCCTCAGTTTTTCAATATCATCAATCGAAGAAACGCCTCCACTCGCAATCACCTGTACGAATGCAACCGCTTCACGTATATCTTTGTATAATTCAACAGACGGACCTTCCAGCATACCGTCTTTACTTATATCCGTACAAATTACTTTTTTAATCCCTTTTTTGTAATAATCCCTGATAAACGGAATCAATTCCAGTTCGGTTGTTTCCTCCCATCCGCTAACTGCGATTTTTCGATCTTTCGCATCTGCTCCGAGAATAATCCTTTCACCACCATATTTTTTGATCCACGACTCGAACACATTCGGTTTTTTTACGGCTATACTGCCTCCGGTTACCATCTGGGCACCACTTTCAAAAGCAATCTCCAGATCTTCATCCGCTTTCAAACCTCCCCCAAAGTCGATTATTAAAGCTGTACGGGTAGCAATACGTTCCAAAACACGATAATTTATAATCCGCCCCGCCCGCGCGCCATCCAGATCAACCACATGCAAACGAGTGATCCCGTGATCTTCAAACATTTTAGCAATTTCCAGAGGGTCTTCGCTGTATACCTTCTTTGAGCTATAGTCGCCCTGCGTCAGACGAACACATTTGCCGTCTATCAGGTCTATCGCGGGTATTAATTCAATCACGTTCTTCATAAGATCACAAATTCAGAAAATTAGTTAAAATAGCCTCACCTATACCAGCGCTCTTTTCCGGATGAAACTGGGTCGCATAAAAATTACCCTTATTCAATGATGCCGAAAAAGGTTGGATATAATTAGCAGTTGCCATCGTGCAATTAGTTAAAGGAACGTAGTAACTATGCACAAAATAAGCAAACTTTCCTTCCTGAGCTGTTGTAAAGAGCTTTCCTTTCACATCCGTCAGTTGATTCCAACCCATGTGGGGCACTTTATCTTCGTGCCTTTGAGGTAAAAACCGCTTCACCTCCGCATCAAAAATTCCAAGACAGGGAGTATTGCCTTCTTCCGAAAAGCGACACATGAGTTGCATCCCTAAACAGATACCCAAAACAGGCTGTTCTAAGTCGCATATCAGAGCATCCAATTTATGCTCCTTCAGATAAGTCATTGTAGATAGCGCCTCTCCCACTCCCGGAAAAATCACTTTGTCCGCTTTCAGAATCTGTTCCGGTTCATCTGTAATAACAGGCTCAATTCCAAGTCGTTTTAAGGCGTAATTAACCGAATAAATATTACCTGCATTATACTTTATAATGGCAACTTCCATTGTCCTCCCATGCTTTAATTCAGACCACAAAAGTAACAAAACTTTCCCGGATATCAGGCAGAATGGAGCAGAATGGAGTAAATGTTTGCAGATTAGGTTCGTTTGGTGTTGTTCTGCTTCATTCTAACTCAGGGCGAACGTATTTAAGATACTATTTTAGATTTTCATCGGTTTGACTTAACCGATTAAGGAATAAACTTTTAGCAGAGCTATTGAGTTTCAGAGGTAACGAGTTAGTAACCGTGCGTATTTCAGCGTTTTGCGGTGTTATACTGTCAAATAACTCAGGCGTAAAGGTAAGATATTTATTCGGAATCTTTTTTCTGCGTCGATAGCATTGAGGCGTATCAATTGCCGTTCTGCCATTTCGTGCAAACATGCGTATCGGGTAGATTTGTCCAT
>DAIPZX010000203.1:0-4712 GCA_036781995.1 Massilibacteroides sp.
AGCATCTGAAGAACGCTATAAAGTTTCTCCATTTTTTTAGATTCATTTCGATATCTCTTTAAATCCTTTTTAAACTGCGTACTATAATATAATATTTTCATTCAATGGATTTTACGAAAGAATCAAAGCTACTTGTATCCACTTTTCCCGCAAATTTTCCCACTTTAGCCTCTTCTATAGCATTTAAAGTAGTTTCGTTGGGTTCGGCATAAACACGTTCCATCAGAATGCATTCCACATAATTATTTAAGCTCCTATTTGCTTTTTTTGCTTCCTCTTTTAGTTTGGCGATTAAATTTTCATCCAATCTAAAAGCTGTCGGTTTTTTTATTGCTCTTGCTTCCATAACCATACATTTATTATACATCTGAAATACTATGTATAGCAAATGTAATACATTTATTTGACAAATCACAATTTATCATCCCATTCACTCACTCTTCACCACCTCCGCGGGATTGCTGTTTGCCGCTTTCCGAACTTGTCCGAATACGGTGAGCAGAACGATGGTGATTACTCCTATTAGTACCACCACTAATAACCACCAAGGGATCGTTATGCGATAGGCGTAGCCTTGCAACCAGTTGTTCATCATCAGATAAGCCAGCGGAAGGGCAAATGCACCGGCAATCAGTACTTGCCATGTATATTCACGAAGGAATGACCTGATAATATCGCCGGACTGCGCGCCCGCTACTTTACGGATAGCGATTTCTTTACGCCGCCTACGTGTAGAAGCAGTAGCCACTGCATAAATACCAAACAGGGAAATTAATAAACAGACCATAGCTAAAACGGAAAACATCTTCAGCCCTGTCTGCTCCGACTGATTCAGGCGGTCGTACAAATCTCCTATCGGAGTAAGACGGGCATCAGTCAAAGACACATCGATATCAGGAAGTTTTGGCGTTATTTGTTCTATCACATTCCATTCTTGTCCGGGCGAAACACGCAGATACAACTTATTTGTCGGATTAGAGGATGGTCTGAATATAATAGGTTGGATGTGATTCCGAAGTGACAAGGTATGAAAATCATTCACTACGCCTACCACTCTGTATTCTTCCATAATTTCCAAGTCTGTCAAAGACTGCAATTTAATCACAGCACCAACCGGCTCGGTCAGCTTCATTATCCGTACAGCTTCTTCGTTAAGGACAACATGTTGAGTTTGTCCTTCATTCCACCACATTCCGGTATTTATTGTCAATCCGAAAGTCTCAATAAAGCGATGGTCGGTAAAAATGAAATTAAAAATAGGTTTTGCCATTGATTCTTTTCCTTGCCATTCCACTTCTGAAGTCATGGTATAGACCGTAGGACTGTGTTGCGGCTCGAAAAAGGCATCCGTAATACTTTCTATTTGTGGAAGAGAAGTAAGTTCTTCTATCAGTTTTGTTTCCACTCTTCCCGTAGGATCCGTAAAGCCGGAGATTTGTATAATCCCGTTACGATCGAATCCCAAATCTTTGTGATTGACAAAATACATTTGCATCATCACCACCAGCGTGGCAAGAATAAAAACAATGCTGACGGCAAGTTGTAAGGTAACCGCCATACGTCGTAACACCGGTTGTTTCGTTATTTTCTTTTCAGACTGAGGTTGCTTCACGATATGGTTTAATCGCAAAAAGACGAGGAGGCCGACAAACAACATCAATACCCAAACTCCTACTCCACAAACAACAAACAACCGAATCAAACCGGATATCTCCATCTCTACATTTAAAAGATTCGAAACAGCCGGACGAATAAGGAACACAAGATAGCAGGCAAGCAGCGAGGCTATCAAAACAGAGCAGGTCAATTCAAACAACATCTGCCGGATAAGTTGTCCGCCGGAAGCGCCATGCACCTTGCGTAAACGCAACTCACGCAGCCGCTGCCGGAAAAGATCAAGATGCAGATTCAAAAAGTTAAATACCGCGGAGAACAACAACAGCACGCCCGCTACAACAAACAGCCCGATCATGTTCAGCGTAAAAGGAACATCCGCATCTAACTGATGACGAACATCACGGATGGGCATCATCCGCAATTCAATATCAGGGTTAACGCCCGATTCCGAAGTAAAGTCACGCAGCTCTTCCGACAACTTATCCATATCTACATTCGCATGAAACTTCACATACGCATCCATATAAAAGAATGTCCATTGTACCTCATCCGGCATCACCACAAAATGCCTGATCATATCGTGATTAATTATCCCGTTAAATGATAAATTCGTATTGGCAGGCGGATCTTTCACTACGGCTGTAACCGAGTAGGGAGGAAACGCCGGGTTCATTGTTGTCTGTATCTTCTGTCCTATCGCCTTATCCACATCACCAAATAAACGGATAGCCATTGATTCGGTAAGCGCCATATTATTCAGCACCTGCAATGATTCCTTATCGCCACAGATAAACTCCTGCGGGAAAACGCTCAGGAAGGTACTGTCCACATAAAGCATGTCGAATTGAATATGCGGCAGTTTCTCCGTCTTGCATTTTTCCGGCTGAAGTATTAAAACAGCAGCAGCATCTACTGCCGGGAATTGCTCCTTCAGTGTTTTTGTGAAAACCGGAGAAAGCCCTTCATTCACTTTTCCGGATTGTTTTTCCACGGCATAAATACGATAAATATGCTCCGCGTCAGGGTAAAAACTATCATAAGATGTTTCGTAACGCATCCAATATAGCGCAGGAATAAAACAAGCAAGCGCAAAAGCCAAACCGAAAATACCAGTCAGCGATTGCACTTTGTACTTCCACATATTGCGGAATGTGATTTTTAAATAGTGGATCAACATAAGGACTGCAATTTATTATTTTTACGCAAACTCTTCAAACAATATCTATACCATTTAAAGAAAATATTGAACTACAAAACAAAATCAGAAAACCAGAAAAAAAGAATTGTGCGAAACAGCACATAAATAAGTTCGTTTCCGCACTTTTTTTATTGGAATTAATCCTTACCTTAGTCCGGTAAACTATCTGCTTATGAATAAGAAAGGTCGCATACTGATCATTGATGATAACGAGGACGTGCTTTTTGCCCTAAACGCCCTGTTGATGTCTTATATGGAAAAGATCAAAGTAATTACCCAGCCGGAACGGGTGATTCAGTTTATGGATGACTTTCAGCCGGATATTATCCTGCTGGATATGAACTTTCAGAAAGACGTGGTCAGCGGACAGGAGGGTTTTTACTGGTTAGACAGGATTTTAAAACATAATCCGGAAACCATCGTCTTGCTCATGACAGCTTATGCCGATACAGAAAAGGCTGTTCAAGCCATTAAATCGGGGGCTACGGACTTTATCCCCAAACCGTGGAAAAAGGAAAAGTTGTTGGCAACCATTAGTTCGGCGATGAAGCTGAAAGATTCGCGCAACGAAGTGGCATCTCTCAAAAGCAGGGTACAAGTACTTAATTCCGCCGAAAAAGCGAACGAAATAATCGGTGAATCCGAAGCTATGCAACCGATCTTCTCCATGATTGAGCGATTAGCGGAAACCGATGCCAACATCCTGCTTTTGGGCGAGAACGGTACGGGAAAAGATTTAATCGCCCGGACGATGCACGACTTCTCGCCACGGGCAGACGAAGTCTTTGTCGGTATCGACCTCGGCAGTATCTCCGAAAGTTTATTCGAAAGCGAGTTGTTTGGCTATGAGAAGGGAGCCTTTACCGATGCCAAGAAATCAAAAGAGGGAAGAATGGAGATCGCGTCGGGCGGTACGCTATTCCTGAATGAAATCGGGAATCTGTCTATGGCTATGCAGGCGAAGATGCTGACGGCAATCGAGAAAAAGCAGATCAGCCGCTTAGGTTCTACGCGAACAATTCCGATCGATGTTCGTTTTATCAGCGCGACGAATACCGATTTGCGCCAGGCGGTAGAGGATGGATTGTTCAGGCAAGACTTGCTTTACCGGATTAATACCATTGAACTTACGGTTCCACCGCTACGTGAACGTGGCAATGACATCCTCCTGCTGGCTGAATATTTTCTGAACGAACTGACCATAAAATATAAAAAAGATATTAAAGGAATAAGTGCCGACGGCAAACAGAAACTACTCCGGTATCATTGGCCCGGAAATGTGCGCGAGCTACAAAACATTGTAGAACGTGCCGTAATCTTATCATCCGGCCGCCTGTTGCGGGCGGATGATTTTGTGCTTCTATCCGGCGAAACACGCAAAGCAAAAACAAAAGAAACGCTCAATCTGGAGGAAATAGAACAGGCAACTATTGAAAAAGCATTAGCTATCTGCAACGGAAACATGAACAAGGCTGCGGAAATGTTGGGAATCACACGCTTTTCACTCTATCGCAAAATAAACAGGAAATGAACACATATCACAAAAAACTAATCACTCGCTTTATGCTATTGATTGCTTTCTCAATCGGAGCAGGTGTTTGTATGGCTTTAGGCTACTGGTGGGAGATTATTTTATTAGTCGCGGCTATTGCGTTGACTGTTTATTCGCTGACGGGTTTATTGAATCAGACGGTAGAGGATACCAAACGGTTGATCGGCGGGATACGTTATGCTGACTCCTCTGTCTCCTTTCGTAATACCGCCGAACGGGGTAGTGATCCGGAGCTTACCGTTGCCATGGATAAAGCGATTCAGGCTTTTAACGAACGGTCAAAGAAACAGGAGTCCGAACTCATTTTCTATGAGATATTGTTGAGCCGGATCGATTTTTCCATCT
>DAIPZX010000204.1:0-4687 GCA_036781995.1 Massilibacteroides sp.
AATAAAATGAATAAAGCGGCTCCTGGAGAAGCCGCCCTGAAAGAGCAGAATATAAGATAGTCATCAACGATTGTATATCAACAACCATGCCTGAGGGTTAGAATCCAACCATTGGGCTTTCTCCCGGCGCACAAAGTCAAGGTTGCCCAGCAAGCTCCTGGCGGCGATATATGTATCAGGTTCGCTGCTCAGGTGTGAAGCAATAGTCTCGATAGCCATGCGCGATTGAATGAGCATAGAATGTAATGCAAGCATAGCATACAGACATTCTGCCGGATCAACCGGCGTGCCGGCTTTTGCTTTATTTACTATCTGGTTTATTGTCCGCATTGATTTTGCTTTCCGGGTTAACATAACATTCTGTATCAGCTTCTGAGAAAAACACCTCTCTATGGGCATTATCGCCGGCATATTCTGCAACATGAATGGTAAAGTCACTGAGACTTTGCTCTGTCTCAAGTTGATCCCGGACCATATCAATATCCATATCCTCCGGGATATCCGCTTCGTATGTTACGACATAAGTTATTCTTCTTGTTTCCATAAGTTGTTTTTCTATTGGTTGATGGTTGATTATTTATATTTCTGCAGCTCTTCGCGGTCAATGAAAAAGCAACAGACCATGTACTTTCCTCCGATACCTAGTAACTCTTTATGGGCTTCTTCTCCGTGTGCTTTTTCAACGCCAAAACTTACGATTGCGCCTCTTTGCTCGTACTTTACATCAGTCAGGGTAGTTGACATAGATATTCCCTGATTATCGTCTTCTGCCATCATTAATACGGCTTTTAGGATATTATTCTTTTCCATCAGGCATTTTGTTTAATTCGGCCAGTAAACTATCAGCACAATTTACTGCTTGTACTGCTGTTAAATGTGAAGACGAATAGCCTCCGGCTAGTAGTCCTTGCATAGCCAGTCCGGCAAAGTATTCTCGCCGGGAAAGACCGGTACTGAATGGGTACGACGGGAATGCTGAGTCAGGAACTCCGAGTAATTCTTTGATTTCCTTGTTTCTTTTTTCCATAAATTCTTTGTTTTTGTTGGTTAATTCATTCATCTTTTTTTAATTTTTGGAGAATATCCGGGATGACTTTATCTGTTACTCCAGTGAATTCGGATTCTGTACAGGGAGTAATATCTTGACATACTACTTTAAGAAAAATAGTCGTTTGCTCTTCTCCTCGTTTTTCTAATTGGAAGTCTTCGCCCCATTCCATAACGCTAAGAGAACTTCCATCAGGGAATAATGCTATATGCTCCGGACGCTCTTTATGCTTGTAATATCGATTCTTATTCATGGCTTAACATCTTTTTAAGAACGATTCCGGAATAATAAAATGTGCTGATTCATCTAATTCAGTATTTACTTTGGCACACGGTCCTAAATCAGGCCATTCATCTATTCCGAAGTCCCAGGCAACCCACTGCTCTTTACTGAAATCGAAATAATCCAACTCTATTTCTGCCAGTTGCTCTTGCGTCGCAACTATTTCTACATTTACGATATTATTATTCATCTTATTTGAATGTTTTAGTTATTAATCCTTCACCAAAGCTCCGTTGTTTACAGTAAGTACACCTAAAGCCCATATTTACGCGGTATGCAGGATCGTAATAGCATTTCTTTTTTCCACAATGAGGGCATACTTGCCAAAGAATAGGACCACCGCCCCATCCACTGCCTTTAGTCCTAGTCATTTTCTTTCTCCTCTTTTAAATCAATGCCTGTCGCATTTTTGATAATTTTATATCCCATATCCCGGAATACTTTATTTTCTTCAGAGAAAGGATTCCCCATAGCTCCTAGCCATTCTTGAGGTATTGCTTTCATCCACTTGAAACGCTCATCATGCACACTATCTAAACTTCTAAGATGAATTTTGCATGTCAACTGCAATTTCTTTTCATCGTCCAATTTTTCAGCAATAGACTCAAGAGTCCTTCTTGAGAAATGTAACATTGATGATAAAGCAAGCATTGTCCAAAAGCATTCTTCATGTGATGGGATTTTCCCATCTTTGGCGTCTGCTACGATTGAACAGATATCTCGTTTATTTTTTACCATAACTCTTCCTCCGGTTCTTTATCCATTAATATCAATGTTTGTAAACTATCCGGATGGCTTGCATCCGCACAATGAGAACATAGCGTTTCGGTTTCATCTATCCACCAACATGCTCCATAGTCAGCATCATAGCATGCATGATCTTCGGCACAACCGCAAACCTTGCACGTTCCGACAGGATGTGGTATTATTTCATTCATAGTGTTTATTTTATCAAATTGTCTTTTTTTATTAGTTCGATAGTTTTATCAAAAGCTTTGGAATATTCTTCCTTAGATATTTCTGTCCAGTTTCCAGGATCGGACATAGATCTTGTTCCTATTTCTTTATAATAGACTTCCCATCCGAATGGATGAAATGTATCTTTAGAAATAAAATCAACGAAAAAGAACATGTCGTGATATACTGTGCTTTTGAAATACTTTTTTTCCATAGGAAGCAGAGCCTCGTATCGTTCCATATTTCTTTGGGCATTCAGCCTTTTCAGTTCTTCTTGGGTTTGTCGTATTTTTTGTTCTAATTCATTCATGTTCGTCCTCCTTCATTGTTGTTATCGACACCAGAGTGTAATCCCCGTTACTGTTCCGGATATATAAACCCTCAATATCACTCCACTCAGACATAGACATATAGCTTACATATATACTGCCGGAGTATTCAATTTCTTTCATGTGAGCTCTCAAGTTTTCAACCGTTTCCTTAAGGCTGTTTCTTTGTGATAACAGGTAGCTGGCTCTATCTCTTAGCCGTTCCGCAAACTTTGTTATCTTTTTCCGGTGTTGCTTAACTTCGTATGTGATAGTATTTGTCTCACTTTCAACAATCAGTTTCATAAGTCTTTTATGGTATTTTTACGGTTATTTCTACTTTTCTACATTCCCATCCTATTTTCTTCCGAGCATCCTGATAATCACTATATGACCTAAAATAGCTAAGGACGCATAGTTTCTTCTGGTAGTGTAGTGTCGGCATAATCGGGGTTCCTCGCTTATCAAACAGGAGATACATACTATATTTTCTCTCGTTCATGATCTCCCATTTTTAAAAGTTATTATTCCACAAACGAGATTCCAGTATTTGCTCTCCCAGATCTTTATCTTTGAGTAGATCCTCCAGTGATTTCTCGTCTTTTATTAGCAGTTCGTGAGGGGTATGTCCGATATATTCTGCCGGCTTAATTATACCTTCATCGGCAAGCTGATCGAATATTCTACCGGCGCGATTATAACCGATCATAAATTTTCGTTGAAGCAGGGATCTACCTACGAATTGATGTTTGATAAATAATAAAGCAGCTGCTTTGAAGTAACTGTCATACTCTTTCTTCATAATTGTTGTCTTTAATTGGTTTATAATAGTTTTTTAAAAAGGTAAATCGGGGCCATCGTTATCCGGATCCAACTGGTTGCGTTCGAAGTCGACATCCATTAAGTCTTTAAGAATCTCATAATTGAACATATATGCGGAAGTGATCTTCTTTTTCTCGACCATATTCAACTGAGCACGCATATTCGGCAAAGCGTCCGTACCGTCATCTCCGCCGGCTACAAATCCGCCGGAAGTCTCATGCGTAACTTCGTTCCATTTGAATTGCGTTGATTTACACAATCCGATATAGGCTTTGTTTGAATCGAAGTAGGAACGCAAAGAAGATTCTGAAAGCGATTCTTTTTCCCCTATGATGCGTTTGTACTTGGTGTAGATTTCATTAAAATCGAGGAATAGAACTTTGGTAGGGGTGTCGAAATTCTTAGGTTCGGTTTTGTTTCCGGGTAACTTAACTGTTACCGAATTGGTAACAGATATCTTCAGTTCGCGTCCGATCATGATCGTGCGCTCAGTGATAAGTGTCGATATTGCTTTAAAATATGTAGCCAATTTATTAGAACTGGATATCCGATCCAGCTGGCTCAATACTTTTTCCCGCGCAAGACCAAAAAAGGTGTCATACGAAAAAGGCAGTTCCATCTCCGGAATGTATGTCTCAAATAACCGGCAGGTGGAAAGGATAAGGGATACGGCATTAATAATACGGGCGAGACCTTCGGTATTGGTAAGATCTACTTTAACGGCATCCTTTATTTTTTTTGTCTCCTCATTCAGTATGGAGAGGTAATATTTTTCGAAAACAGGTCGTTGTTTCAATATATCGATAAGGATGTTGCAAAGACCGGTCTTCTCGTATTCTTTCAGTTTGAGATATATCGCAGTCTCTTCTTCGGTATATTCCCCGGTAGGACGATACGGCACATCACAGATAATACAACGGTTGGATAGAGCTCCATCATCTTGTTGCGATGCTTCCTGACCTAAAATGATAAGAGCTGCATTGATAACAGAGCTGTCCATTGTTTTGGACCCGATATCCTTCACTTTAATTTTTCCTTCGCCATCTAATGTCGCAGATTTCAACCCTTGAAATTTAGCCTGGGAAATATCCCGGTCGTTATATTCTTCCATCAGGACGATTACATTCCGGAAGTTTTCGAGCATCATAAAGAATGCGGCATCAGTACCGGTATTCAGGTTGAACGATGGGGTAGTGGACGACATAAAAAGGTTGCGCGAACTTTCTGCTATCTGAGTTTTTCCGGAGCCGGTCGGCCCGATGAAAAACAA
>DAIPZX010000205.1:0-4682 GCA_036781995.1 Massilibacteroides sp.
TGCGAGAAACGAAGTGACGAAGCAATCCAGAGGGGGGCGTAGACTGGATTGCTTCGCTGCGCTCGCAATGACGGCGCGGTTTTTTTATTAACAGATGACGATGTTATTTCTTTTTTAAGGTCACTCGCGTTATTCCCTGATAATCGATTGCCGGTTGCTTTTCGAGGTAATCGATCATGTAGTCTGCCGAAGTGCGGAACAGGCTTCTTCCTTTATCGTTCTTTTTGTATTGGCAGATTTTATCTAAATAGCTGTTCAGAACAACCTTATAGGTCTTTTGAAGGTTAAAGGGAGAGCCGTTTTCCATTTTTAATATCAACTTATTCACTTTATTTTGCTTATCTACCGTCATTTCATATTGAATGCCTGAAACGTAAGGAGGGGCATCGTAATCAGCGTAATAAGCTGTTTCGATTAAACGGATTACTTCTTCACCCGTCAGATTGTAGGAGATTACTTCATTACCGAAAGGATCCATTCGATAGACCTGTTCTACGGTCATAGGCCCACGGGGATATGTTTTTATACGTACACCTCCGGGATTCTGAAGCGCAATATCCGATCCGGTTTCAATCCGAATGGCGTCCGTTGCCATACAGCCTAACTCTTCCGGGGTATTAAAGTCTTGTACAACCTGCGTCAAAACACGTTGAAGGAATTTATTATCACTGAATTCCCTGATCATTGACTGAACTTCCGCGTCTTCCTTAGAGCAGGCGCTAATATCCAACAGTTCGGCTTCTTTCCCGGTTACCGTTCCATCTGTAACCCGCACTTTAATAAGCGTTGCATACTGCAAATGAGATCCTGCCTGCGTTAACAACACCCCATTGTGTAGTTCGCCGCCATCTATGCGCGTATGCGAATGACCGCTAATCAGCAAATCCAGATCGGGGAAATTATTGGCGAGTTCTACACTTTCTTTATATCCTTCGTGCGCCAGCATAATATAAACATCACATTGATTACGCAACCAGCTGTATTGGTCGGCGGCTTTGGCTGAAGGATAAAATGTAATATCTTTTACTTTATCCGGGTGCGTGTCGGGAAAACCATTCATTCCTCGCTGGATGACGCCGAGCACACCTATTCGCACACCGGCAACATCAAAGAAACGATATGGTTCTATGTGCAGACGCATAGAATCCGGCATAAGCATATTCGCGCAAACATAACGAAAATCGGAACGATTGACCACATGGCGAAACGCAGGTATATCCGAGTCGAACTCATGATTACCTATCGCCGAAAGATTAAAGCCGGCTTTATTCATCAGCGCAACCATAGGATAACCCGGCTCTTCGTGCATATCATTGACCGGATTGCCGGTGCGGTTATCTCCCGCGGAAAACAATAACAGATCCGGATAAACCGACCGCACACTATCAACCAAAGCAGCAAAACGGGCAAAACGTTCCATCGACGCATGCATATCATTAACAGCCAGAATGGTGATGTCTTTGGTCTGTGCCGCCATATTCATAACGGATATGGCGGCAAGGTATAAGACTAAAAAATGTTTCATCCGATTCTTAAATATAAGTTTCCATCAACTTGACAGCAGGAGACGGAATGATTTCCACCGAAGTCGTATTGGCGGGAATCAAGACCGTTTGTCCCTGATGCACCGCTATTTTTTGTCCGTTATTATCTTTAATAACCGCGCTTCCCTCCATACAAATATAGATTACGAATGAATCTAAATCAGCGCAATCGCGGGTAAACGGTTGGTCGTATTCCAACAGGTTGGTCGTGAAATACGGACAGGTAACCAATTCAACCTCCTCATTCTCTTTCCGGGTATAACGCGTACGATAATCGGGATAAAGCGTATAGTCTATCGCGTCTTTAGCCAGTTCGGTATGCAATTCGCGCCCGTTGCCATTCGCGTCACGACGATCATAGTCGTAGATGCGATAAGTGATATTGCTTGTCTGCTGTATCTCAGCCACAAAACAACCTGCTCCGATAGCATGCACCCGACCGGCAGGCAAGAAAAAGACGTCTCCCGATTTCACCTCATAGCGTTGCAACACGTCCATGATCGTGTTATTCCCGACACGCCTCACATACTCGTTTGCATCAATTTGTTGTGAGAATCCGGAATACAAGGCTGCTTTATCAGCTGCTTTCACAACATACCACATTTCCGTTTTGCCAAATGAATTATGCCGTTTACGCGCCAATTCATCATCCGGATGCACCTGAATAGACAGGTTGTCGCAAGCATCTATAAACTTAATCAGCAAGGGAAAGACAGGTCCGAAACGATCTGCCACCTTCTTGCCCATCAATTCCGCACCATACGTTTGAATCAGTTCATCGAGGGTTTTACCGGCCAAAGCGCCATTTTCAACAACGGAAACGTTTCCTTCCACATGAGAAATTTCCCAACTTTCGCCAATTCCCTCCTGAACCGGAGTAATACCTTTAAAAGGACAAATATCAGCTCCTCCCCAAATCAGTGATTTCAGGATCGGCTTAAATGTAAATGGATATAACATAGATTTAATATAATATAAAATGTATATGTCTAATTGATTCTCTTAAGTACGACCGCGCTTCTTGCCGGGATATATAATTTCAGCCAGCCTTTGTTTTCTGATTCATATAAGGGATCGAACGAAGTGAAATGTTCAATGGAATCATCCGACAGCCCATTCCCTCCAAATTGAACAGCGTCCGTATTGAGTATAACTCCGTACTTTCCCGGAGGAGTCAGGAAGCCATAATCAGCAAACGATTTATCCGGACTAAAATTAAAAACAAACAGCAGATCGGCACGCATGTAGGCGAGTATCTGATCCCGATCATTATCCCAGATCTTATAAATCGGGGTAGCCTGAAACTTCTTCACACTTTTGATAACCCGAAGCATCGCGGAGTCGAACTCATTCAGAAAACGATATTTAAGATCCTGGTTATCCGGCAGATTCCATTGCCGGCGGGCATACTTGTGCGACCATCCGTTTCCGTCTCTCGGGAAGTCGATCCATTCCGGATGTCCGAATTCATTCCCCATAAAATTGAGATACCCTCCGTTTATAGTAGAAGCCGTAACGAGCCGTATCATTTTATGCAAAGCAATGCCACGCTCTACAACCAGACTGCGGTCGTCTTTGTGCATGTGCCAGTACATGTCCGCGTCAATCAGGCGGAAAATGATCGTTTTATCTCCCACCAATGCCTGATCATGGCTTTCGGCGTAGCTTATTGTCTTTTCGTCTGCGCGGCGATTGGTCGTTTCCCACCAGATAGAAGACGGATGCCAGTCTTCATCTCTCTTTTCCTTGATTGTTTTGATCCAGTAATCCGGAATATTCATCGCCATGCGATAATCAAAGCCATAGCCTCCGCTCGCAACCGAAGCAGCCAGTCCGGGCATACCGCTAACTTCCTCGGCAATGGTGATCGCACAAGGATTCACCTCGTGTATTAATTTATTTGCCAGGGTAAGATAAACAATCGCGTCGCCATCCTGATGGCCGTTAAAGTAATCGCCATAATTCATAAACGCTTCGCCAAGTCCGTGGCTATAATAAAGCATCGAGGTCACCCCATCAAAGCGGTATCCGTCAAAACCATATTCTTCGAGCCAGAACCTGCAATTGGAAAGCAGAAAGTGCAACACCTCATTCTTGCCGTAATCAAAGCAAAGCGAGTCCCAGGCAGGGTGCTCTCTTCGTTCTCCTGTATGAAAATATTGTCCGTATGAGCCGTCAAAACGTCCTAAGCCTTCGATTTCATTCTTAACGGCATGGCTATGCACAATGTCCATAATAACGGCAATACCCATTCCGTGCGCATCATCAATGAGGTGCTTTAATTCTTCGGGCGTACCGAAACGGGAAGAAGCCGCGAAGAAACTACTGACATGGTAGCCAAAGGAACCATAGTAAGGATGTTCCTGTATCGCCATGATCTGTATCGCGTTGTACCCTCCCTTCGCTATACGGGGGAGCACATTGCGGCGAAACTCATTATATGTGCCTACTTTTTCTTCTGCCGTCCCCATGCCGATATGACATTCATAGATCAGCAACGGATCAATAGATGGTTTTATTTTTTTATGTTTGAACACATAAGGCTGTGCAGGATCCCAGACCTGCGCGCTGAATATTTTAGTCTGGTCGTCTTGAACAACTCGTCTTATCCAGGCAGGGATACGTTCTCCGGCTCCTCCATCCCACTCCATCAACAGCTTAAACAAGTCGCCATGACGCAGTTGTTCCCGGCTAAGTTCTACTTCCCAAACCCCGTTTTTCTGAGGTCGCAGGCGATAGTCTTCTGTCTTTTTCCAGTCATTAAACGATCCTGTCAGGTAAATGGCCGTAGCATTGGGCGCCCATTCCCTGAAGATCCAGCCGGAAGCGGTTTTATGCAAACCAAAATACATATATCCGGAAGCAAATTCAGACAAAGATTGTTTTTGTCCCTTCAACAGAGACTTTTCTTTCTCAACAGCATAATCAAAACGTCCCTGTATAGCTTCTTCGTAAGGTTCCAACCAGGGATCATTCTTAATCAGTTTTAATTTTTGCATGGTTACTTCCGTTTTCATTTCTATTCTAAACAAAGGTAAAAATAATATGGAAGAATAGCATATCTATCAGTTATTTAATGAGAAGCAGGATAAATCTGTAGTAAAAAAAAGACCTCCGAAAGAGTCGACATAGCTCTTC
>DAIPZX010000206.1:0-4623 GCA_036781995.1 Massilibacteroides sp.
TTCTGACTGATTTGTTTTATCCGGTCTACCCGGAATTTCTAAAATTCAAAACAGCATCTAAGTCAAATGCTTGTCTGATATTTCTCCGGAATCTCGTCTATTATACGGAATAGTTCATCGGCAGTTGCTGCCCGCAGCATAGCTATGCGGGTGGCTTTGAAATCGGCTAACCCTTTGAATAGCGGAGTTGCCGCTAAATGCCGGCGGATATGTAAAATACCGCGGCGCTCATCTAAGCGTTCAATGCTTTGATTCACCTGTTCTTTCAGGATGTCTAAATACCATTGGAAAGATTCGGCGGGAAGCTCTTCGCCCGTTGTTAGGAAGTGTTTTATTTCACGGAATATCCAGGGTCTCCCTATGCTGCCTCTCCCGATCATCACCCCATCTACTCCATAGGTGTCGAAACGTTCCTTGCAGCCGGTTGCCGAAGTAACATCTCCATTCCCGATAATAGGAATATGTATGTGTGGATTCTCCTTCACTTTCCCAATCAGGCTCCAGTCTGCTTCCCCGGTGTACATCTGCGAACGGGTGCGTCCGTGAATGGAAAGCGCCGCTATACCGCAATCCTGAAGTTGTTCGGCGAGTTCAACGATGATCTGATTGTCTGCGTCCCAGCCCAACCGGGTCTTGACCGTTACCGGGATGTTGACAGCCTTCACCACTTCACGTGTGATTTCAAGCATAAGGGGAACGTTACGGAGCATACCTGAGCCGGCTCCTTTTCCGGCCACTTTCTTCACCGGGCAACCAAAATTTATATCTAAAATATCGGGTTTGGCTTCTTCGCATATTCGGGCGGCTTCTACCATAGGGCCTACTTCCCGTCCGTAAATTTGTATGGCAACAGGGCGTTCTTCTTCGGAAACAACCAGTTTCTCCTTTGTTTTGCTTACATGGCGGATTAACGCGTCTGAAGAAACAAATTCCGTATACACCACGTCTGCCCCGAAACGTTTGCACATCAAACGGAAAGAAATGTCAGTCACATCTTCCATCGGAGCCAGAAACACGGGGCGTTCGCCTAAATCTATATTACCTATTTTCATGCCTGCCTTTTCTTTTGAGCAGCAAAGATACGGCTTTTGTCCGGAATGCTTCTTATTTGCTCGATGACTCCGGTCAAGTTATTGAATACCTATCAGGGCAATAATATAATAGGTAATGGCAGCCAGCAAGGCGCTTACGGGGATAGTTAGAATCCATGCCCAAAGCAGATTGATGGTTACTCCCCATCGCACGGCCGAAAGTCGCTTTACAGCACCTACGCCCATGATGCTACCGCTGATTACGTGTGTGGTACTGACCGGGATAGCAAAAATTTCTGAAATAAACAAGGTGATAGCACTCGCTGTCTGTGACGTAAATCCTTCTGTCGGCGTTATTTTTGTGATTTTATTGCCCATTGTTTTCATAATCTTCCATCCGCCGCCCATCGTTCCTAAAGCAATAGCGGTGAAGCAAGCCAGAGCAATCCAGATATGTTCGTTCATGGCCGCTGTGGCAATATCGCCATCATGTGCTGCGATAGAAGCTTCGGAAACCTCCATCCATGCCGGAAGATCTAAAATCTGATTAGATGCCAGCGCAACGGCGATAACTCCCATTACTTTTTGTGAGTCGTTCAGTCCGTGACCTATGCTTAACATGGCAGATGATACCAGTTGAAGCCTTTTAAACCATCGTTCGGCTTTACTGGGCTTTGCGCCTTTAGCCAGATGATACGTGATGATGGTGATAATGTTTCCGGCAACCATCCCGATGAGTGGAGCCAGAATGATAAATGAAGCGATTTTCAGAACCGTTGAGGTGTGCACGGCATCAAATCCTCCACCTGCAATCGCGGCACCTGCCAACCCTCCGATGAGCGTGTGAGACGAAGAGGAAGGTATGCCCAGCCTCCACGTTAACAGATTCCAGATAATCGCGGCAATAAGTGCGGCTATAATAATGGTAGAAGGATTGCCTACCTGGTCAAGTATAACCGTCTTGGATACCGTACTGGCAATTCCGAATCCCTGAATAATATATTTTGCAATGAAAAAAGCAACGAAGTTAAAGGCTGCAGCCCAAAGCACCGCCTGAAAAGGACCTAAAACACGGGTGGAAACAACAGTCGCTATAGAGTTTGCCGCATCGTGAAATCCGTTGATAAAGTCAAAAAGAATGGCCAGAATGATAATGGTAATCAGTAGTGTCATAGTTTTCTGTTTATCAGGCGTATTTTACAAGGATAGATTTCAATACCTTGCCAATATTATTGATTTTATTGGCTGATTTCTCTAATTCCTGAATAATTTCTTTTAGTTTAATCAGTTCGACAGTGTTGGTCTCTTCCTTGAACAGATCGATAATTCCTTCTTCGTAAACAACGTCTGCCTTTTCTTCCAGTCTTTTTATCTCGCGGCAATGCTCCCTGAAGCGTTTGTCTGTTTTTTTCATGTTGGAAAGTTCTTCTACTGCAGAACGAACCTCAACGGCGGCTTGCCTTACGATTTCGGATAACGCGGCAGTGCATTCCGGCAGGTGGCGCGGGTCGTACAATAATACTTTATGAGCCGCGCGGTTAATAGCATCAATCGAATCATCGATTTCTTCGGTCAGTTCGTAAATGTCTTCACGGTCAAAGGGAGTAATGAATGTTTCGTTCAGCGCCTTAAAGACCCGGCCGGTAACTTTGTCTCCTTTTACTTCCTCTGCTTTGATCAGTCCGCAAAGTGTCACGCGGTCGACATTACCTTTTGAGGCAAAAAGTTGTGTAAGTAATTCGGCTGAATGAACTAAAACATCACTTGCTTCAGACAGCATGGGCAAGAACTTAATGTCCTTCGGAGCAAATATGCTCAATAAGCTATTAATTTTCATTATAAGTTATTTTGTTTATACACATACAAACAAGAGTGACCGATGGTCGGGAAATTGATATTCTTAAATAGAGATTTTGTAAAAATCTTCCGAATAGTCAGAAAAATAATTCAAAAATAGGATATTAATTCAAATAATCAGGTATAGGTACTATTCTTTTTGCCTGAGCTTGTTACCTTTGGCGTAAAAAAACATAAAAATGGAAAATAAGAGACTGATGAATAAGGAACAAGCCAGATATGCTGTCCTTTCTTTTTTTCTGGCACAGGGACTGTGTTTTTCTTCCTGGGCAAGCCGTATTCCGGATATTAAAGACGTTTTTGCTGCCGATTATCTTTTTTATTGGGGGCTGATCCTGTTCCTTATCCCTGTCGGAAAGTTTTTGGCTATTCCGCTGGCGGGTTATCTCGTGACAAAGCTCAGCAGTAGTGTGATGGTGCAGTTCAGTATTGCCGGCTATGCGCTTTCTCTGCTGGCGATCGGGTGGGTGCCTTCGATTTATTTGCTGGGCATATTCCTGTTTAGTTTTGGTATTTTCTGGAATCTGTGTGATATATCTCTGAATACACAGGGGATTGCTATCGAGCGGGCTTATGGACGGACCATTATCGCCTCTTTTCACGGGGGATGGAGTCTGGCTGCCTGCATGGGGGCGTTGGTTGGCTTCGGGATGATCGTTTGGGAAGTTTCGCCCGCTTATCATTTTACGCTGATTGCGCTGCTGATTGGTGTTGTTCTGTTGGTCAGCAGACGTTATCTGAGTAACGACCGGCCGGAAGAACCAGTGGCGGAAGTCGGCACTAAGCCCGATAAACCCTGGTTCTTGAAAAAACCCGAACCTTTGTTGTTGCAATTAGGACTGGTCGGGCTGTTTGCTTTGGTGATTGAAGGAGCGATGTTTGACTGGAGCGGCGTTTATTTCGAATCTGTGTTACAGGTTCCCAAGTCTTTGCAGATTGGTTTTCTCGTTTTTATGGTAATGATGACCGTTGGTCGGTTCCTTACAAATTATGCTTACGGACTGATGGGAAAACGGAAAGTGTTGCAACTGGCGGGAACATTAATCTTTCTCGGCTTCTTTACGACCGGTTTTATCGCCGGCTTCTTCGAGGGCATGACGGCCAAGGTGATTGTCAACTCCTTAGGCTTTATGCTGGTGGGACTGGGCATCTCCTGCATTGTGCCGACCAACTATAGTTTTGTGGGCGCTAAATCAAAAACACCCGTAGGCATTGCGTTGACGATTCTGTCCGGCATCAGTTTTATAGGTTCGCTGATTGCTCCCTTGTTGATCGGTGGTATATCGCAGTTGTTTAATATGCAATATGCTTATATGGTAGTTGGGGTGATGGGATTATGTATTGTATTGATGGTGACGTTCAGTGAGGCGTATAAAACGGATGAATAGCAAAATAACATATCGGTAGCAAATAAACCGATTTTGCGTCAAAATGGGAATTTTAATAACTTATTTTACTTAGCGGGGCAAACGCATTTATAATAGTATCGTCTTCCTATGTTTGAAAAGCAAATAAACCTGTATATCAGATTGTTATTTGCGGATGAAAAAGCAAGACTTTTTTCAATGTGTTTTTTGTAAAAAAAAAGATGGATAAAGATTTGCTCGGTATATTTTGGAATGCTACTTTTGCATCCGCATTTTAAAGGAAATGCAGGGTGGATTAAAAAGACGAATGGTTACTGAAATTTTTTCTCCAATTTTTATCGATAAAAATTTGGAGAATAAAAAGGGAT
>DAIPZX010000207.1:0-4623 GCA_036781995.1 Massilibacteroides sp.
TTTGTTTTATGTCCTTTTTATCTTCTATAGCTTTTTCTTTCTTGCATCCGCCCCCCACATCAACTTCTCACGTAACGTTTGATAAAAAGTCTGGTTATACCTTTTGATTATTTTTGTTGTGTAGTCTGCAATTTGAACTGATAATTGAATTCCGGCAGGAAAGACTTCGGAACGTCCGTCTAAAGCAACTAAGAACGATTTGCTCCGGCTTTCAACAGATAAAGTAATTGTGTAAGACTCCGGAATAACTAAAGGACGTACATTTAAAGAGTGGGGTGCTACCGGACTTAATATCAGATTGTCGCATTGAGGAATGAGAATAGGGCCATTAATACTCATAGAATAGGCTGTTGACCCTGTAGGAGTGGCGATAACCAACCCATCTGCCTGATATGAAGTAAGGTATTCTCCATTTAATTGTGTATGGATTGTGATCATGGAAGAGGTGTCACGCTTGAGGATTGCAACTTCGTTCAGTGCATAATTATAACCGCGAAAAGGGTGACCATCTGTTGATAATTGCAATAATCTCCGTTCCTCTACCTTATAATAATTTCGATATAACTCATCTAATGTTTCTTCTATTTCTTTGACAGACACATCTGCCAGAAAACCAAGGCGACCAGTGTTTATTCCTAATATAGGAATGTTTTGTTTGTTTACACGGGCTGCGGTATGAAGAAAAGTTCCGTCTCCTCCAATACTAAGCGCCAGGTCAAGTTCGAATTCATTATCAGTTAATACACCTGATATGTTTGGATCAAAACCCAAGGCATCTGTTAGATAGATATAAAAGATATTATCTACATATACCTCTGCTCCAAGAGTGTGTAATTTTTCAAATAAATGGCGGAGTGAATTTTGCTTATCTGCCTGGTATTCACTTCCGAAAATCCCGACTTTCATTGTTCAAACATTGTTTTACAGGTTCATATAGTGTAAGAGTTCATTCATTCGTTGTTGCAATAATTCATCGACCATTCCTTTCTCCATAAAATGATACAAGACAGTATAGTTGAAGCGTTCGAAGCTGCGAATTACCGGAGATGCATCCTCCATATCTATTTTAAGAATAACGAGTAATCGGTCTGTGTCTTTGTCAACCCGTGTAAATAAATTCAGAACACGGGCATGATTGGATTCTATAATGCGGGAAATATCTGCCAATGAATAATCTTGTGGAACCACCTCAAGAATAAGAACACTTCCGGTGGTTTCCGCATTTGAAAGTTCCGAAATAAGATCAATCAGATTCTCCCTTGTTATACTTCCATAATATTTCCCATCCATGGTAACTACGGGCAGAAGCGTAATTTTATAGCGGGTAAGAAGAGCTAAAGCCTCATGTAAATGCCCGTTTTCTAAAATACAAGGACAAAACAAGACAGGTGATCCAATAGTGGTAGCAACATCCGGTATTGCCAACAGTTCTCTTTCCGAAATAATACCCTGATAAACTGAATCCTGAACTATGGGGAGATGTTTCAGCTTGAAGTCATCCATTAAGGTTAAGGCATATTCAATCGTGTCAAACCTTTTTAACACCGGAATATCTTTTGTTATGAAATCTTTCGCTAACATTGTTCTACTAATTCCCTAAATACTACTATTTTTGTACTTATATTGTTACAAAAGTAATGAAAGAAAGAATATAACAAGGAAGAATGACGCATTTAAGTGTTAACATAAATAAAGTTGCCACCATTCGAAACGCGCGTGGAGGCAATATGCCCGATTTAATAAAAGTAGCTCAAGATTGCGAAGCGTTTGGCGCAGAAGGAATCACGGTACATCCCCGTCCGGACGAACGTCATATCCGTTATGCAGATGTTTACGACTTGAAACAGGTTGTTAAAACAGAGTTTAACATAGAAGGCTATCCATCACCGGGTTTTATTGATTTAGTGCTCAAGGCTAAACCCACACAGGTTACATTGGTTCCTGACGGACCGGATGCGATAACTTCGAATGCAGGCTGGGATGTGATCACTCATTTTGATGAATTATCAGAATTGGTTGACTTGTTTACGGGAAAGGGGATACGTTCCTCTATTTTTGTAGGTACAGAAATAGAGAATATAGAGGCTGCTGCTAAAACGGGAACAGACAGGATTGAACTTTATACCGAACCTTACGCCGGAATGTATGCAAAGAATAAGGAGCAAGCTGTTGCCCCTTTTGTTAAAGCTGCTCAATTAGCAAGAAAATTAGGATTGGGTGTTAACGCAGGGCATGATTTAAGCCTTGAAAACTTAGCCTGGTTTAAACATAATATTCCTTTTTTGGAAGAAGTCTCGATAGGACATGCATTAATTTGTGACGCGCTTTATTTGGGATTGAAAGAGACAATATTTCTTTATAAAGCGTGTTTGAAATAATATAGTAACCGAATAATACAAAGAAAATGAGTATTTTACTTTCTTTACAAGCTGCTGCGCAAGCAACAGAAACAATGCCGGACCTAACGGCTGAAATTATGCCTACAGAGGCACAACTAAATGTGATAGATCTTGCCTTTAAGGGCGGTTGGATTATGGCTGTATTGCTTGTGCTATCAATTATAGCCGGCTATTTTATTATTCAACGATTGATTATTATCAGACGTGCAGGAAAGGTTGATACTACATTTATGAATCGTATAAAAGATTATGTGCATGATGGCAAAATTGAATCTGCTATAAAACTTTGTCAGACCACTAATACGCCTTCTGCCCGCATGATTGAAAAAGGGCTTTCTCGTCTGGGGCGCCCAATGAATGATGTGCAAGTTGCTATTGAAAACGTTGGTAATCTGGAAGTCGCTAAATTGGAGAAGAGCTTTCCTATGATTGCGACTATCTCTGCAGGTGCTCCAATGATTGGATTCTTGGGTACGGTAACAGGGATGATCCGTTCGTTTTTCGACATGGCGAATGCAGGTAGTAATGTAGATATCATGGTCTTATCAGGAGGTATATACGAAGCGTTGGTAACGACTGTTGGCGGACTTGTGGTAGGTATCATTACCTTGTTCGCTTATAACTATCTGGTTTCTCAGGTAGACGAGGTTGTAAATAAAATGGAAGCCAGTACAATGGAATTTATGGACTTGCTGAATGAACCGGCAAACTAATAAAACAAAAAGATGGGATTAAAACGAAGATCAAAAGCGGATTCGTCTTTCAGTATGGCGTCTATGACGGATATCATCTTTTTATTGCTGATATTCTTCATGCTTTCGTCTACTGTAGTGATTCCGAATGCAATAAAAGTAACACTGCCCCAATCCAAGAAGCAGACTTCGGCCAAACCGATAACGCGTCTTACGATAGATGCCAATTTAAATTATTATGTGGCAGCAGGAAAAGACAGGGAAAAACAGGTGAGCTTTGATGAGATTACCCCTTTCCTGAAAAATAGTTATGTGCAAGAGCCGGAAACATTTGTTATGCTTTATGCTGACGAAACAGTTCCTTACAAAGAAATCGTAAAAATTCTGAATGTCGCGAATGAGAATAAATTCAAGATCGCACTTGCCACTCGTCCGCAGGAGAGGAGATAGCGCTTATGAAGTTTAATAAAGATGACATATATAGTATCGCCGGTACGATTGTTTTTCACCTGATAATCTTTGTTGTTCTTTGGTTTACCGTATTACGGTCTGTTATGCCGGATTTTGATGGTGGTGTATTGGTAAACTTTGGAAATGTGGAGGCTGCTGCCGGTGCTTTTGAACCGAGATATAGCGGTAGTGATCTTCCTCAGGAGCAAATACCCCCTCCCGCTGTAAGCCAGCCGGAAGCTAAAACGGAAGATATAGTTACTCAGGATATGGAGGAAACAGTCTCAGTTGATGCTGAAAAGAAGAAAGAAAGAGAAGAAAAAGAGCGGAGAGAGTTAGCCGAAAAAGAACGTGTTCAACGCGAAGAAGCTGAACGTAAACGAGTGGAAGAGGAACAAAAGAAGAAAGAACAGGCTATCAATAATCGTGTCGCAGGTGCTTTTGGAATTGGACATGCTGATGGCGGTAGTCAAGGTGACGCTGCATCGGGAGAAGGCAATCAAGGCAGTCCCTTTGGAAACTCAGATCATGGAGAAAACGAAGGAATCGGTGGATACGGTTCATTTAATCTGAATGGACGGTCTATTGGTGCCGGAGGCTTGCCTCGCCCGGCTTATACGATACAGGAAGAAGGTCGTATTGTCGTAGACATTACGGTAGATCCCAGAGGTAATGTAATAGCTGCTGCGGTTGGGCGCGGAACAAATATTGATAATGCGTCTATGCGCAATAGTGCTATCGAAGCCGCTAAACGAGCTAAATTCAATAGCATAACCGGAGCTAACAACCAAAGTGGTACAATCACTTACAGATATTCATTAAAATAAAATCGTATGAAAAAAGCATTCGTATTTCTTGCAACAGGCTTTGAAGAAACAGAAGCCATCGGAACTGTGGACGTATTGCGCCGTGGAGGTATTGACGCTGTTACGGTTTCTATAACCGGAGAAAAACAAGTGAGCGGAGCTCATGGAGTTGATATAGTTGCTGATGTTCTGTTTGCAGACGCAGACTTTTCCGAAGCAGACGCCTTGGTTTTGCCCGGAGGTATGCCCGGTAGTAGTAATCTCAATGCTTTCGAA
>DAIPZX010000208.1:0-4610 GCA_036781995.1 Massilibacteroides sp.
GGTCCAGTGTGCCGTAAATTCTATATTATGGGAAAATTTATGGCTAACTAACAGATTGACCTTATGACGGTTATCGAATTGTGACGGATAGCGCTTACCTCTATTCACAGAACCATCCGGAAATACCCGGTCAGACCGGGACAACGTATAGGAGGCGCTTCCGGTTGTTCGTCCTGTTCTTTTTTCAGCCAGGAATTCTATACCATAATCATACCCTTTCCCTAACGCCACCCGGTCTTCCCATTCCGTAAATGCAGGGAAAGCTAAACTATTGTCTTTATACTCAATCAGATTTCTGCGGTATTTATAGTAGGCTTCCAAAGATAGATGATAACCTTTAACCGGCTGATAATAGACTCCGGCATCAAACTGATTGGAAAACATCGGACGAATACGCCGGGTTACCGGAACCCAGATATCTGTTGGCTGGGATATATTTCCGTTTGACAGCAAATGAACGTACTGGTTCATCTTCGTATAGGCCGCTTTTACCGAAAGCTTCTTATTGAACAGATAACGGGCGGAAAGGCGAGGCTGAAAAGAATGATAGGTCTGCCCCTGCACATTAAAAAGCGTATAACGCAGCCCGCCTATCATCTTGATCCGGTCGGTTAGTTGTATTTCATCTTCGCCAAACAGAGACAGTTCATGTCCTAACAGTTCCGAGCGGGTAAAAACGGTATTCGTATGTTGTGCTACAAGCGAATCCATATACAAGGTGCTCAATTCGTTATTCTCCGGTTTAAACACATGCAAACGATAGTCTGAGCCAAACTTAAAGCTATGTGCTGATCCGGGACGGTAATCAAACGAAGAACGGATACTCACATCTTCCATCTGGGAACTATAATTTCCTTTTATACTCTGTAGCTGTTTTAATCCATCGGTTTTAAACCAATGCGCGTTGACATCCTCGGTAAGAATACGGGAGCGGTATCTGGAGTAACCCACATTAAAATCACCAAACAAACCATTCGAAAACACATACGACCACCCCGCGGAACCGATCAGATTACCCCAGCGCCAACGCAGATCGGTCAAGTCTTCTCCGGACCGGCTCTGTTCTCCTTCGTGATAACTATCCTGCCCCATATAAAAACTCAGATACATACGGCTACGGTCTGAAAAGGAGTGGTTTACTTTGGTGTTAATATCAAAAAAGTGGTAGCCGCCTACTTTTTTATCGTCCTTCTCTTTATCCTGGACAGACAGGATTCCCCAGGTAATCAAATCTAACCAGGTGCGGCGTACGGATACATGAAAAGAGCTTTTTCCTTTTACGATCGGACCTTCCAGATTGGCGCGGGCAGACAGGAGACCGATAGACAAGTTGCCGTGGTATTCCTGTCTGTCGCCATCATTCATACGCACATCAACAATAGAAGAAAGCCTCCCTCCATATTCCGCAGGGAAGCTTCCTTTATAAAAGGACACTTTTTTTATGGCGTCCGGATTAAACGCTGAAAAGAAACCGAGCATGTGGTTCATGTGATAAACCGGATTGCCATCCAACAGGAAGAGATTTTCGTCCGCGTTCCCCCCTCGTACGTACATTCCGCTCATACCTTCCATACCGACGGCCACTCCGGGAAGTTGCTGAATTGTTTTGATCAGATCGGCTTCTCCCAGCAGAGCCGGAGTTTGCCGGATTTGATCTACTGAAACATCGACAACGCCTGTCCGGGCATTCAACACCGTGGAGACCGGGTTAAAACCGGTTACCACCACCTCTTTCAACAACCCTTCCCTCTCTAACGGAAGATCGACCAGCGTATCCCGTTCCAGTGTAAACTTAAATTCTTTGACCTGATAGCCCACATAAGAAACCCGAAGCGTAACTTCACCCGGAGGCAGGTTCAGGCTGTAAAAACCATAACTATTGGTAACCGTCCCGGTACCGGATTTTTTTTCAAGAATAGTTGCGCTGATCAGATTTTCATAAGAAGCTGAATCACGCACGAAACCACTTATCGCATAGACTCTTGGTTTATGTTTTAATATAATATATTGTCCCGTAACACGATAGGTAAGCGGAAGATATTGAAACAATTGTTTCAGAGAATAGTTGAAGGATTCATTCCGCACACTGAACGTTACAGGAGGCAGATTATCCAGCAGGTTTGTTTCATAAGAAAAAAAGAAACCGCTTTGCTTTTCCAGTTCCGTCAGTATGTACCTCAACGGCTTATCCTTGACATCAATCGTGATCGAAGGCACAGCTCCTCTGGTTTGCGAGAAAACAGTAGAAATAAACCAGCAGTTAAACAACAATAAAAAACAAAAAATACGCATATCAATTAGTTAGCCGGTTGAACCACCAGATGCACATCTAATGTCTGATTAATAATAAGCAGGGTTTCTTCAAGCGGAAGGTCATTAAACGAAGCCGTCAAATGTTTGTTCCCATTATCCAGGCGGTTAACAATCTCAACCTGATAATAATCCGTCAAATCACGAATTACATCTTCCAGAGAGGTATTATTAAAGTGCAACTTCTTCGTTTGCCAGGAAAACACATTCGTCCGATCATCCGGATTCGGTATAATTACGCCATCCTCCTCCTGATAAACAGCAGACATGCCCTTAGTCAGAATCATTTCTCCGTCTCCATCTTTAGCTAAAAAAGCCACTTTACCTGCACTTACGTACAGTTCCGTACTGTTCTGCTTTTCGTCCAACTGAAAACTTGTTCCCAACACCCTGACAACCGTCTTTGTTGTAGATACAGAAAAAGGGGAGCCTACATCTCTCTTCACCTGAAAGAAAGCTTTTCCTTTCATTTCAACCTCCCGGCTCCCCTTTTTAAAAGCAATCAGATTATATTTTACAGTAGAATTTCCGGCTATTACAACCATAGAACTATCCGGGAGCAGCAATTTTTTGACCTGTCCCTGCTCTGTCATAACAACCAACCATTCTTCTCTTGTGCTATCCATAATGTACCAGGTACTCACCGCGACACAAACAAGGATAGCAGCAGCAATAGCCTGCCAGTAATGGGGAAGCGCAAATCTACGCTGTTTGATCCCTTTCTCCGCAGAAAACTCACGCCACGCCTTGTCCGCATCTATCGCGTTTTCACGATAATACTTCGTCACAAAGCGAATCCGCTGCTCCAACTTATCCTCGTGTCCGTTTTTCATTTTTCATCTATAACCTGAACTTATACCCCACTGTTAAATGGAATGTTCTATATTTTGTTTCCACATCATCATACTCAAATTCCTTACCCAAAGCCATTTCATAGGTCAAATTCATCACCCAGTTCTTCACTTCCAGACCGACTGCCAGATTAGCGCCCCAGTCAAATTTATGCCTCATACCCCCATGTATCAAGCTATAAGGAACTACTCCTAAATCATAACCGTAGTCATAACCATAATAACCATAGCCTCCGTAGGCTCCATACCCCCCATATCCTCCATATCCGTTATTATCATAAGAAGCAAAGACAGAATAGACAGACAAACTTCCACCGCTATACATCTGATAGCCCAAATAAGGTCCTGCAGCGATAGTAAAACGCACATCATCAGTCAGATTCCAAGCAAACTTGGCCATAACCGGCAATTGCAAATAACCTAAAGTCAGCTCATTATGAAAAATAGCCGGAGATAATTCACGTTCATTCATAGGGAACGAACTCCATACACCGCTAATCGTATACCCTCTATTTGCATAATAAAGACCGGATTTTAGCGCAAAACGCTCATTGAAATCATATTCAACGGAAGCGCCTACTCTGAATCTTGCACTCCAACCATCGAAGTTTACTCTCTTCAACGCCGACAGTCCTGCTTCAGGGGTAACAGACCATTGCGCATGCACCGTACTTAAGCAACATAAGGCAATCAGTACCATAATAATCTTCTTCATCTTTACTGTTTTTTCAGGGTTCATATTCATCTCTTTATCTCTATGACAGAGAAAAAAGAAAAACCCCTACTCTACCCCCAATTATTTTTTCATTCCACGCCTTTCATGCGGGACAGAAGAAGAATGTATAAATACGCACAACAGTTTCCCGAAGAGACTTAAGCGCTTTGCCCATTTGGTTTTCAACTGTCTTGACAGACAACTGAAGTTTCTCCGCGATTTCCCGGTATTTCAGTCCGTCACGTTTTGCCATCAAGAAAATAGTCCGCCTTGCTTGTGGCAAATCATCTATCGCGCTCCATAAACGGGCGTTTCGTTCTGCCTCATAAACCTGTTCATCCTCCGAAATATCTTCCATATCCGGCAACCTGTCTGCTGTTTGCACCAAAGAAGATTGGGTAACAAACGAAAGCGAACGATTATAGACAGCTCTGTACATATAAGCCTTCAGGTTCTCGATAGCAACCCCCTCTCTACTTTTATCCCACGCATCAGAAAAAGCCTGCTGCACAATATCCTCCGTATCATCCAAAGAGGCTGTGATACGTAAGGAATAAAGGCACAATGGCTTGTATAAGGACTTGAAACTACGTTCAAACTCCTGAGGAGTTATAGTTGTCATCAATTTATTACGATACAATTTCACCCCAAAGAAACGAGTTTATCTTTTATCATAATTGAATTTCAGATTATTTATCATCTCTTTTTAACCCATTAACAAAAAGCCGAAATAT
>DAIPZX010000209.1:0-4564 GCA_036781995.1 Massilibacteroides sp.
AGCTCCACCAATATTAACATGTCCGTAACCGGTATTGAAAAGCTCGATCCAGGGTATGGCATGTCCGAATTTATCTTTATATCCATCTTTGTTTATTACCTGGATTTCATTAATTCGAACATCTTTCAACATTTGCCCTGTGGCTTCCGAAACCGAAAAAAGACAGATTATTAGTGCAACTATCTTTATTGACAATAATTGTTTCATATCTTCCTTTCGGTTTATAATGGAATGTTACTATGTTTTTTTGCCGGATTTACCAGTTTCTTTGTGGCTAATGATTGCAAAGCACGTATGATGCGGAAGCGCGTGTTACGCGGTTCGATTACGTCGTCGATATAACCATATTTTGCCGCTTCATAAGGATTGGCGAAAGCATCTTTATACTCTGCTTCTTTTTCAGCGATAAAGGCGGCTTTCTTTTCCGGATCTTCAATCTTGGCTATTTCTTTAGAATAAAGTACTTCGATTGCTCCGGCTGCACCCATTACAGCAATTTCGCCTGAAGGCCAGGAATAGTTAATGTCACCACGCAAATGTTTAGAACTCATTACGCAATAAGCACCTCCGTAAGATTTACGCAGGATAATTGTTACTTTAGGCACTGTGGCTTCGCCGTATGCGAAAAGTAATTTGGCACCATGCATAATGATACCTCCGTATTCTTGTGCTGTTCCCGGAAGGAATCCCGGCACATCTACCAGTGTTACGATAGGAATATTGAACGCATCACAGAAACGAACAAAACGTGCAGCCTTGCGGGATGCATTAATATCTAATACACCGGCGAGGTATTTGGGCTGGTTGGCAATAATACCTACACTCTGTCCATTGAAACGGGCAAAGCAAGTAACGATATTGGGAGCATATAGTTGTTGTGATTCCAGATATTCTCCATTGTCGACAATCGCCTTAATCACATCCGTAACGTCATAAGGCTTGTTCGGGTTGTCTGGGATAATTTCGTTTAATGAATCTTCTAAACGATCTATCGCGTCTGTACATACCGTAAGAGGAGCATCTTCCAGATTGTTCTGTGGCAGATAGCTTAATAGTTTCCGGATAACCAGTAGCCCTTCTTCTTCCGTATTGGATACGAAATGAGATACGCCGGATTTACTGGCGTGTATTTTTGCGCCTCCTAATTGTTCTTGATTAACAGTTTCTCCAGTAACGCTCTTGACTACTTTCGGACCGGTAACAAACATGTAGCTGGTTCCTTCAGACATGATTGTAAAGTCTGTCAATGCGGGAGAATAAACCGCGCCACCGGCACAAGGACCGAAGATTGCAGATATCTGCGGGATTACTCCGGATGCAAGAATATTGCGTTGGAAAATTTCGGCATAACCTGCCAAAGCATTAACACTTTCCTGAATACGTGCTCCTCCTGAGTCATTCAATCCGATTACAGGAGCGCCCATTTTCATTGCCTGGTCCATTACTTTACAAATTTTCATGGCCATTGATTCAGACAAAGCACCGCCGAAGACAGTGAAATCCTGCGCGTAGATATAAACTAAACGACTGTCGATTGTACCGTAACCAGTAACTACACCGTCTCCGAGAAATTGTGTGTCACTGATACCGAAGTTCGTGCAGCGATGCTGAACAAACATGTCAAACTCTTCAAAACTACCTTCGTCTAGTAGCATTGCGATACGTTCTCTTGCCGTATATTTACCCTTTTCATGTTGTGAATTAATTCTCTTTTCTCCTCCACCAAGGCGAGCCTTTTCACGGAGAGAAATGAGTTTTTTCACCTTCTCTTGCTGGTTATCCATTAGATTTTAGCTTATTATTAGAAATGTTTTTTAAAATGTTTTTGTTATTTTTTTGAACCCGGCATGCAGAATTCAGTTAGCACACTACATGTTGATTTGGGATGCAGGAAAGCGATATCCATACCTTCGGCGCCTGCTCTTGGTGCTTTGTCAATCAATTGAACTCCTTTTTCAGAAGCTTTGTCAAGAGCCTCTTGTACGGAGGGAACGGCAAATGCTATATGATGTATTCCTTCTCCTTTTTTCTCAATAAACTTGGCAATTGTACTGTCTTCACTGGTAGGTTCCAAAAGTTCAATTTTTGTTTGTCCGACTTTGAAAAAAGCTGTCTTAACCTTTTGATCTACAACCTCTTCAATGTTGTAACATTTTAATCCCAGAACTTCTTCGTAATAAGGAAGAGATTGTTCGATACTTTTTACGGCAATTCCAAGATGTTCAATGTGTGTGATATTCATGATCTCTTTATTTAGTTATAGTTAGATGTTTTTCGTTCAATGCGATGACAAATGTACATTCTTTTTATACATAAGAAGAATTTTTTTCCAAATTAAGAGTGTTAAAAAAAGTATGCTTTGTAACATGCTTTTTTTGACACTCGGTTATGCTTGAGCTTATTGTTTGATATAACTCTTTAACGCTTCAAAATATTTCTCAAAAGCAGTGAGCCCTTTGGGGGTTATTGTGCAAACGGTTTGCGGCCTCTTCCCTTTGAAAGTTTTTTGGATGTCAATATACCCCGCCTGCTGTAATTTATCGATCTGAACACTCAGGTTTCCGGCGGTTGATTTTGTCTTTTCCCTCAGATAAACAAAATCAGCCTCTTCGACCGAGATCAGAATGGACATGACGGCAAGTCTGAGTTCGGATAGAAATAAGGGGTCTAATTCTTTAAACATTGTTCTTTTTTGCTTTATAATTCAAATAATGCCCGGGAATAATCATCATAAAGACGAAGATGAGGGAAAACAGGGGTAATTGAAACTTCCAGCTAAGGAAAGATAATACGATAGAGACAGCCATTCCCAGTATACCGGAGATGACGAGTGGACGAAAACTGATAATTAATCCTGTTAATGTCGTACCTATTCCCATGATCAACACAATGACAAACAAAATCGGGAACGAGTAAGACACGATAGATATCACTGACAGTATAAAGCCGGACGTCCCGACTACCCACCAAACGTAATTGATTATACGATCAACATACGTGGTTGCACGCGGCTTTCTGTTTTCTTTCTTTTTATAAATAATGGTCAGGATGGAGCCGGCTATCGGCAATAAGAACCAGAAATATTGATAATAAGGATTCTGTGTATAGCATACAATTGTCCAAACCAGCATGGTGACAACCACTGTGATATAACCCCAGATCAAAAATAAGGTTCCGCTGCCTTCTTCCATTTTTTGTCTGGTGTTACGGATCATTTGCGCGATCAATTCTAAACTCTCTTTTTCGTTTAGCTGTTTGTTGTTTGTCTCTTCCATGATTTATGTAGATTTTATTAGATTGATAACCTGAATTATTGTGCGCCGGATGCCTTTTCTATGCGTTCCTTTTCCGTATCAAGTCCGCCTTCTATCGTGCGCTTTTTAAATGCTTTTCCGGAATTGAAGGTGTATTGCAAAGATAGTTTTATTGATCGGACATTCCACGCGTCTTTGCTTTTTGATTTTGATATATAATTAGCCATATTGGCAAAATAAGAAGTCTTATGATTGAATATATTGTGGATACCCGCTGTTAGGTTAATCCGGTTGTTGAGTAGCCTTTTTTTTATTTGTGCATGAAAAAAATGAGCAGGTTCTATACCTGAATTGGCAGAATAGAGGCGGCTTGTCCCGTTGTAAGACAATTCAAAGAAAAAGTCCTTGGGTAGGGTAAAATTGGCGGTTGAATTAATGAAGTATAGATAATGACTCATTGTCTTATCCGCTTTTATACCGCGTATATCTTGCTTAACACCCACCAGATTCGTGTTCAAAGAGAACCATTTGGTGAAATTATGTGGACTGCTTATAGCAACAAAATAATGATTTTCAGCATAATGGTTTTCAGGAGTTACGTATTTTACTTCCGGATTTTCCGGATCAATCTTCGAAACTTCCCGTATCAGGTCTTTATGCAGATTGCCTCCTATTGTCAGTGTATGCCGGTATTTATAGACGGCGGTAAAACTTACCCGGTCAATATACGTGGGGCGGAGTAGGGGATTACCTATATAATAGGAGTAGTCGGAATATTGAATGCGGTTTGAATTCAGATACCAGAAATTAGGACGCTGTATATTCCGGGCATATTGTCCGATAAGCAGGACTGTTTTCATTGTGTTAAACGAATACGTCAGATTCAGGTTCGGAAATAAGTCGGTGTATCTTTTATCCGGATCGTCTTTTCCTGTTGTGTGGGTATATTCGCCACGCAAACCGGCTAAAACATCCAAACTCCCTAATTTAAACGCAAAAGTGGCATATGCCGCGCCGATGTTTTCGGTATAATCCAGCGCGTAATTAAACCAGTCGAGTGGTTTCCACCGGCTGTTGTATTGTCCTTCATAAAGCGTCTCGTTCGACATTTCATTCCGGGCATACCGAATACCGGCGGTATATTTCATCCCGTGTCCCAAACGCTTGTCGAGCATCAGGTCTGTTGTGTATATACGGTAGTTCGACAAGGAATTGTTTCGGTAAACAGAATCCAGCCGGTTGTCGGCTATTTCAAAAACAGAGGCGTATTCATTTTCTCCCGTCACTTTCTTGTTGGTATAGTCCAGAAT
>DAIPZX010000210.1:0-4532 GCA_036781995.1 Massilibacteroides sp.
GTTCTTTTATTCTCCACTGAAAATTAATGAAGACCTGACAACGCCAACGACTTTGTTTCATCCTTTGGATCCTAAATTCTTTTATAAAGAACGTGAAACAGATACGGAGGGAACATATATTTATAATAATACCATTAATCAGACAGCTATCTATACCGTAACCGAAGATGGCGTTGTACAGCCTATCGTGCGTACACCGGATGCTAAGTTGTATGATCTGGAAATAGATATGACAGCGAATAAGCTTAACTTTAAACTGACAAATACCGGTAATGCGACAATAAACGCACAGACCCCTATAAATATTTATGTGAACGGCACACATTCGTCCGGTTTAAGTACTGTTGTGGGTTCAGGAGGTATTTTTGAAGGTGACGTAGTTAGTTATTCAATAAATATAATAGACAATCTGGCCATTTATACTGTAGTTGTCGGGGCTACGATTGATGCGAATAAGGAATTAGTGATCTCTGACAGTTATATTGACTGTGATTGGGCAGACAATATGGATGAAGTTGCTTCGTTCTTAGCTAAGGATGACGCTGCTACAGTTGTTCAATATGGAACAACCATGATTGACGTGTTGGCAAATGACGCGCTCAGCAGTGAATGTTCTACGCAAATATTAACGCCGGAAAGGATTACGACTCCCGGAGGACAGGGCGTGATGGCAGGTGCCTTTGGCTCTTTGCAGATTGTAAATAATAAACTGCTTTATACGGCTCCTCAGTCTTATCCTGCCAATAATGTGGTGGAATTTACATACAAACTGACTTGCAACGGCGTTGACAGAGAAGCAACGGTGTATATCTATATCCTTGAAAGTTGCGACTTTGGTTTTGCTTCGTGCGCGGGTTCACCCTATAGTGTTTGTATTAAGGATGTACCGACAGGCATCTTGTTTGAATGGTATGACAACGCGGATCAATTTTTAGGAAATACTTCTCCTAATATTCCGAACCTGACTACCGATATGGTATTCTACGCGAGACCGAACTTCAACGCGGTTACAGGAGCTGCTGAAAAATATAAAACAGTGCAATTCCCGAAAGGAAAGATTACAATCAAAGCGCTTAGCTCAACAGATCATCTGAAGGCTAAATGGACGGGAGAGGTAGATACCGACTGGAATAATCCGGGCAACTGGGTGCAGGTGTTGACAAACGGAAGTGAAATTCCGGTTACCTGGACTCCGGTAGAATGTGTGGATGTAACTATCCCTGATGGCGCTAAAAATTATCCGGAATTGAAACAGCCTGCCAGCTGTGGAACAATCCACTTGGGAGACCGGGCTATGATTTCAGGTATTCATCATTTGAACTATATCGAAGCATCGATTGATTTCAAACCTTTAGGCGTTGAAAAGGATCGCTTTGTGATGTGGTCTGCTCCATTGAAAGATATGTATACCGGAGACTATCATTACATCAATAACAGCGGCGAGCCTGACTGGGGACATGTTTACATGAACTTCTTCCAGTCTGCGAATCCGGATTACGCAAGCAGTGTAGAAACGGAAAAAACGTTTACCGCTACATTCGGTAGCACCGGTACGCCTCTGCCTCTCGGAACAGCATTTAATGCCAAGATTATAGGCGGTAGAGAAGGACTCTTTACATTCCCGAAAGCTGCCGCGTCTTACACGAATACGGATGGGTCGTCTTCCGGAACGCTTAGCCGGACCAATTCAAAACGCTTCATAACGGATGGTTGGATCAATACAAGCGGTGTGCTTTCACTGCCGGTGAAGGGTAATAATACATTTGGCATGATTCAGGTCGTGAATCCGTTTATGGCTTATTTAGACATGAATGCTTTCTTGGGAGCAAACAGTGGTAGTATAGCCGGTTCCTATAGAATATGGAATGGCGATGTAAATGCCGATTTTATTACGGTGTTGGCCTATGACGATAACAACGAAATGCGTTATGTAATTGACGATGAAGTACCGGTTGGATCAGCTCAGTATATTGCTCCGCTACAATCGTTCTTTGTTACCAAATTGAACGCGTCGACAAACGTAACTTCCCTGACGATGAATTCGGGAACGATGACAACTACCAAGAATGGTATAGAAGGCTCGTATGTATTGAGAAGTGCGGCTCGGGGTGAAACAACGGAAGGCTTGTTGCGTGTAACGGCAACTTCCGGTAACGCGGAAAACAGCACTGTGCTGTTGCGCCGTCCGGGTGCCCAGCAGGAATTCAACGCTTCGGAAGACGCGGAAAAATTCTTCAACCACGGCGCGCCGATATCGGTTTACACCTTGGCAGGTGCTCGGAAAGCAATCGCTATTAATACCAGCGAAGCATTTAAGGGAGACGTGAAATTAGGCGTGCGTGTACGTGATACAAAAGCGCCGGTTACGCTTAGCTTCTCCGGCTTGGAAAGATTCGGACAGGGTGTCACTCTGATTGACCACGCCTTGGGCGATAAAGAGATCAACATACAGAAAGACACATACGCTTTCGTTATCGATGGAGAAGGCGGTAAAGATGTGGTTGAACTGAATAATCGCTTTAGCTTAAGATTTGGCGATGCTCCGGTCGGAATTGAAGATGTAAAGGCTGATGATATTCATGTAGCAGCCGGTAATGGTAAAATCAGTGTAAGCTCAGGTTCGACATTCGACAGGATCGAGATAGTCAATATCTCCGGAATAAAGATTCACGATAATACGATCCCTGCTTCCTATTGTCAGCTGCCGGTAATTGGTAACCAGATTTACATAGTCAAAGTAACGGCGGGAGGTAAACAAATCGTTAAGAAAGTCTATGTCAAATAAACGATATTTACTGTTATAAATTTCAAGAAGAGGGTATTCTGAAACGCGCTTATACGCGTTTTGAATGCCCTCTCTTACTATTTTTAAATCTCAGATGTATGAAGCCGATTGTTCTTTTAGTATTCTTGTCTGTTCTGTTTTCTCTTTTAACTTCGTGTACAAAAGAAGATAAAGAAGAGGAAGAGAGAGAAGCCGGTCCGAAGCGGACAATTCTTGTCTATATCGGGCGTGATAACAACCTGAATGGAAAATTTGAGAATAAACGTGATTCCATTATAAAGGGCTGGAATGGCAAAGGAGGGCACCTGGTGATCTATCAGGATTTACCCGAAGGTTCAACATTCGAGGTCATACATAAAGAAAAAGGGGAAGCCATAGCTACGTTAGTCTATGAAAAGGCGGAAGATAATTCAGCAAGCGCGGAAGTTTTTGAACGGGTAATCAAAGAAACGGTCGCGGAATGCCCGGCAGATTCGTATGGTTTAATTCTTTTTTCGCACGCAACCGGCTGGCTGCCCGATGACAGCTTCCAAGCTCTCCGGTCGATTGTTAGAGATCAAGACGCGTGGATGAATCTTCCGGACTTTGCCAATGCCATACCCGATAAACAGTTTGAATTTATTGTTTTTGAAGCTTGCCTGATGGCAGGAATAGAGGTAGCCTACGAATTAAAAGATAAGAGCAACTATATTTTAGCTTCACCTGCCGAAGTTCTTTCTCCCGGATTCAGGGATATTTACCCCGCGTCGATCAATAAATTATTCCTGCCCGATGCCGATTTGGCGTCATTCACAAATGATATTTACGAATACCAAAAAGAATTGTATTTTTCTTCGGTTACGCTAAGCCTTATCCGTACCTCCGCGTTGCCGAAACTTGCCGAATGGGTACGCAAATACGCGAATCCGGTTGATTATCCCGCGATCGAAGGAATACAAGTTTTCGACAGGAAAGGCAGACATGTCTTTTTTGATTTCGAACAGCATTTTTCCCGTTTAACAGACAATGAAGCCGCGAGATCCGAACTTGCCGCCCTTTTAGAAGAGTGTTTAGTTTGTAAATACCACACACCCTCATTTCTCCTCTCTAATCAAGGCTTTAAAATAACACATTATTCGGGGCTTACAACCTATATCGCCCAGGAATCCTTCCCTTACCTGAACGAAGCATATAAAGATATGCTATGGACACAGGCTATATCAAAAAAATAAACTACATTAGTTTCACAACCGATGTAGTTTTTCAATTTGACTAATTTGTTTTGAAAAATTAAGAAAAACAAATTACGTGAGCTAAACGAATTTCGCAACGGGTTTAGGCTCTATTCTCTATTATTCTTTATAAAATGATGTTCTAAAATAAAGATCTGCTTGTTCTCTATTTATCTGCTGACAATTTCGTACGCAACTGTGTCGGGGTCATATTGAAGTGTGTTTTACAATAAGACGTGAAATGTCCCGGAGAAGAGAAACCATACTCTTCAATAATATCACAGATAGGAATATTCGACTGTCTTAATTTCATCAATATATGCTTGCCCTTTTGTTTCAGTATCCAGTTATATGGACTATCTTTAAAAAAAACTTTAAATTTACGATTAAAAGTAGTTAGCGACAGACAACAAATATCTGCCAACTCCTGAACTGTTTTCACTTTTTGGAAATTATCCAACACCATATATTTAAAATCGATGTTGACGCTCAGAAGAGGATAAAATAAAGCCGCACATTCTTCTTTCGTATAAAAA
>DAIPZX010000211.1:0-4516 GCA_036781995.1 Massilibacteroides sp.
AAGGAGCAACAACTAAACTTGTATCGTTGCTGTCAGATATTTTGGTTAGTCGATGACTCATGCAATCCACGGACTATTGCGCATGAGCCCAAAAAGAAAGATATTTTGGTAGGCGACACAGCTTTCAATGTAATGAAGAACGACAATACACGAGCGTTAAAAACTTTTGAGTCGGGTAAAACCAACACATTTATTGAGTTTAAACGTACAATGGGAACAACTCACAAATACGAAAGTTCAAGTATGAATCGTGAATTTTCCTCCGAAGAACTTTCTGCGGAAGTATTGAAGAAATTGAAATCGTTTATTCAAGACGAAAATATTTCTTCAATCGTAATTACAGTTCCTGCAAAATTCCTAAATCCGCAAAAAGAAGCAACCATACAAGCGGCAAAATTGGCTGGTTTTAAACACATTGAATTGTTGCAAGAGCCTGTTGCGGCAGCTACTGCCTACGGATTGACCGCAAAAGACAAAGACAGTTATTGGCTCGTGTTTGACTTTGGCGGTGGAACTTTCGATGCGGCAATCATAAAATCGGAAGAGGGAATTTTGACTGTAAAAGATACAGAGGGAGACAATTGGCTCGGCGGAAAAAACTTAGATGAAGCAATCGTTGACCAAATTATTATTCCCTATTTGCAAGAAAATTATGCGATTGACGAAGTTTTTGAAGACAGTTCCAAGCGTGAAATTTTGCGGAATGCCGTAAAACCTTTTGCGGAAGAAGCAAAAATCCAATTATCCTTCAAAGATTCGCATAATATTCTTTCCAACTTGGGCGATTTGCCTTTCGAGGACGAAAACGGAGAAGAACCTGAAATTGATATCACGCTTACACAAGAAGATATGCAAAATGTGCTTGCGCCTATTTTTCAAAGAACAATTGATGTAACAAAAGATTTATTGAAGCGTAACAACTTAAAAGGTTCTGATTTAGGAACTTTAATTTTAGTTGGAGGTCCAACTTATTCACCCATTCTTCGCCGAATGTTGAAAGAACAAATCACAAAAAACATTGATACGTCCGTTGATCCGATGACTGTTGTTGCAAAAGGAGCCGCTTTGTTTGCTTCTACAATTTCAGTTTCCGAAGAAGTTAAAGAAGCAAGCAGAGATAAAACCAAGTTGCAGTTGGACATTAAATACGAAGCAACAAGCGTTGAAACTGACGAAATGGTTAGTTTAAAAGTTTTGAAAGACAAAACAAACGGCGAAATTCCTACAACGCTTTTTGCTGATGTTATGCGAGGTGATGGCGCATGGAGTAGCGGGCAAAAGCCAATCGGAGAAAAAGCGGCATTGGTCGATGTCCTTTTACAAGAGGGAACTTCCAACGTTTTTACTGTAAATGTATACGATGAGCAGGGAAATAAGTTAGAGTGTCAGCCGAATCAATTCACTATTTTACAAGGAATTGAAGTTGGAGGAATGAGCACATTACCGTATTACATTGGGATTGGAAAATGGTTTGATGTAGAAGAAAAAGATTTGTTTCAACCAGTTAAGGGATTGGAAAAGAACAAGAAACTTCCTGCAACAGGTGTTATAAATGGTTTGAAAACGAGGAATACCGTTCGTCCTGGAATGGCGCAAGATACGATTGAAATCCCAATCTTTCAAGGCGATTATAATGCAGAAGGGACAAATCCTATTCTGAATAATCTGATAAACGAGGTAATTATTTCGGGCGAAAGCTTGCCCGCTCTACTTCCCGAAGGTAGCGATGTGGATATTACAATTAAAGTTGATAGGTCAGAGCAAATGCAATTTTCGGCATATTTCCCTTTGATTGACCATACCGAAGAACTGAAAATTCAAATCAAGCAAACAGAACCGCCAACAGAAGAAAAGCTGAAACGTGATATCGCAGATGCAAAACGCACAGCAAAACGAGTGAATGACATCGCAATTTTTGATAAGTTGGATGGATATGAAAACCAATTAGAAAACGAAAAAGGAAGTGCAGACGGCAAAATGAAAATCTTAGACAGTTTGCGCAAAGAGCTTTTGAAATTGGACGAAGCCGATAAAGCTACACTGTTCCCAAAAATAGAACAAGAATTAAAAGATGTTTTCTTTGAACTTGAGGATTTGATTAACAAAATCAAGCAGAATAAAGATGATAGTGAACTTAGCATGAATGTCGATGCTTTGCTTTCTGATATTCGTGAAAAAGTAGATGCTGTTATTCGTGAAAAAAACATGAAAGAAGCCAAAGAATTAATCAGCGAAATTAGCGGATTAGATTTTGAACTTCGCAACGCGGTTACAGGCAATGCAATGGATTTACAGTTTTTACAACATTTCAATCAAAATTTTAATTCATTTCATTGGAAAAATCCGACAAAAGCGCGACAACTCATAAATCAAGCAATGCAACAAGTTGCAAATGGGAATAGAAATATTCGTCCGCTGTTAGTTGAGATTGTTCAAATTTTGCCAAGAGAAGAACAAGGAGGAAATACATTACGTTAATATTTTCAGTAATGGAAAATAAGCAGCAGGTAGTACAAAAGAATACAATTTTAGAAAATAAATATACCATTCTCCTTTTCATTAAAAAAGGGAAGAATGCCGAAACCTATCGGGTAAAGGGATCGGACGGAAAACTTTATATTCTGAAACTATTCAATCCTGCAAAATTACACCATACATCATTTGACGAAAATGGAAATTTGTTGGAAATTGAGTTTTTGAAAAACGCTAATCATAAAAATATTGTTTCATACAAAGACAATGGCGAGATAATTGTTGAAGGGAAAAAGTATTTGTACTTGGTTTTGAATTTCATCGCCGGCGAAACATTGGCTGAGCGAATGATGCGCGAACAGATTTCTACGGTTTACGATATTCGGCAAACTTTGTCAGATGTTTTAAGCGGATTACAATATCTACATTCACAATCCAATCCGATTATTCATAATGAAATTACGCCGCAAAACATTATGCTTGATTTGTCAAGCGACACACCACAAGCGAAAATTATTGATTTTGGTTACGCTCGATCGTTTTTAAAGTCGTCAAAAACATTCAACAAACAAGGATTGAATTTTAATTATGTTGCTTCCGAATGTATCACGGCAAATACTTTCTCGCCACAAAGCGATTTGTTTTCCGTTGGTGCGGTAATGTATCAAATGTTGTTCGGTGCTTTGCCGTGGAATGTCTCAATTTCAAATTACGACACGCAAATGTCGGGCGATGCGATCGCAACAGAAAAATTATTACAACAACGAGAAAAACCCTTGCTTTTCCCTAATGTTGCAGACCGAATTGCAGATTTTAATGATTCAATTTTAAAAATAATCTCAAAAGCATTGCAAAGCGACCCGGAAACCCGTTTTCAATCGGCACAAGAATTCTTGCAAGCATTAAACGGCGAAATAGAAATTTCCGAAACCGAGAAAGCTAAAACTACTGAACAAAAAAATAAAAAGTCCAAAATCCAAAAGAAAATAGGAAGTGGCTTTTCTGCTATTGCAGGAATGCAAGCACTGAAAGATATGCTGCAGACGGATGTAATAGATATTATCCGTAATCCAGAAGAATACCAAAAACATGGTTTAGGATTGCCTAATGGAATGTTACTTTATGGTCCACCGGGATGTGGAAAAACATTTTTCGCAGAACGCTTTGCTGAAGAAACTGGATATAACTTCCGTAAAATAATTGCATCTGACCTTGCGAGCATTTATGTACATGGAACACAGGAAAAAATCGGTAAAATTTTTGAAGAGGCACGGCAAAATGCACCTGCAATTTTATACTTCGATGAGTTAGACGCAATGACTCCAAATCGAGAAAATGCACAACACAGCTATGGATCTGAAGTTAACGAATTTCTATCACAATTAGACAATAGTGGAGATTCGGGAGTATTTGTTGTGGGTTCGACCAATAAACCACAACTAATAGACAAAGCCATTTTGCGTGCAGGGCGATTAGAGAAGCATTTCTATATTCCACCGCCAGATTTTGAAGCACGGCGAGCAATGTTTGAAATGTATCTAAAAAATCGTCCACTCGATTTTGGCATTGATTATGAAAAGCTCGCAAAACTGACCGAAAATTATGTTTCGGGAGATATAAAACTAATCGTAGATGAAGCTTCACGAAAAACTATAAGGGAACAGACCAAGCGAATAACAATGGATACATTAGAGTTTATCATCAAGAATCAACGACCAACTATCTCTCTTGACATTCTTCAAAAATACGAAAAAATCAAGAATGAGATGGAAGGAAAAAAAGAAGAGCGCAGAAGGGTAGGATTTTAAACGATTAATACATAATATCATGGAAGGTAATTCAATTAACATTTTATTGTTGAAAACAGCATTTTGTTGTATGGCTTGTGATGGCGAGATTGCTTCTGAAGAAGTAGAATTGATAAGAACGATATGCAAAGAAAACTCTGCATTACAAGAAGTTGATTTTGAAACCGAAATTGACCAATTCATAACAGAGATCAATGTTGATAGCAAAAAATTTTTATCAGATTTTTTCAAAATAA
>DAIPZX010000212.1:0-4501 GCA_036781995.1 Massilibacteroides sp.
TATCAATGCGGGAACTTGACAAAACTGGGGTGAAACATATATAATGACTGTAGCGTGTAACAAAAGAGTCATGTTTCCTTTACTGAACATGCGACAAAACAAAATTTGGTTTTGAAAAGCAGAGACGATTTTTGACCGGAACTCAAAAAATGAATAACATGGCCAGAATATGTTAGGAAGGAACTTGAGGACAAAAAAGGCGAAAGTCGAGTCGACTGGGAGACTGCTTAAAAAACAATCGCATGAAATTGGGAGTAACAGGGGTAATAATAAGGAAACAAGACGGAAGTGGTGCAATGAAGTGTGATGGGCACATTCATTGTACAGAACACAAGAAGGGGGGCAAGCATAAGAGAGTGAGCTTGCTGCGTACGATCGTCGATGCCGGCGGCATGTTGTGATAACGCATTGGTGTCGTACAAAATGAGAGCAGATGTAAGTTCGAAAAAAGATGGTAAGAAAAATCGTATAATTAAGGAGGAGTTTTTTTGAAAAATTCAGTCGTTAGAAAGTCATGGGCGGTGTTACTATCGCTGGGAATGGGTGCCACGATGATGTCTACGCCGATTTCGGCGATGGCAGACGTGTTTGATCCCAATAATAACGAAGAAACGGTTACACAACAAGATGGCGATGTTGATGCAGCCAGCCAGTCTTCGGTTTTGGATACAGACGCTCCATTGCAACAAAATGATGATCCAGATCCAGACCCTAATACAGTATATGGCATCGAAGCGGATCAAGAAGCGATGCTCACAGCAATTGCGAATGGTTCCGAGCAAAACGCCAGAATGGCGCGCGGCCTATCGACTAGAATGGCCGTCGATCCAAGTGATAAGAATCAGTGGTATATCTACGATCATAGCAATCTAAGTATTACTTCTGCTTGGACAGATATGGGATATAACACGACTATTCATCCACACCAATATGTGTCAGATAATCATGGAAATAAAACAGTGACAACATGGCAAGATGCGCTAAATATTTCTAATGTTGCATATATGCCCCATCATATTTGGACCAACGGATCTTCTACTGGAGCGGAAATTTTGTATCAGGGATATGGTGTTCCAGGATACAGTGACTTTATGTTGTATCGGACGACGAGTGCTGAAACAAAAGGTATTCGATTCGATGTCGATATGAAACGCATTGGCGCTCATACGCTGGCCGGCTTTGGTATTATGATCAATGGACAAGTAGCTGGAGGACAATTAACAAGCTATTTGATTTATTTCAACACGAATGGCAGCTACAACCAGGGAAGTACGGGAAAAATTTACCTTGTAAAGGTGAATGAAAATGCAATTAGTTTCTCGAATGGAAAAGCTTCATTTTCGAGTGGTAATGGTGTAATTCAATTGTCTACTGCCGGAGCTAAAGAGATCGGAACCTTTGCATCAGGCGCAGGTAATAAATATACTATTGACATGGAAGTTGACACCAATAACTTTGTTGCAAAAATTGGCAAATATAATGGTACAAAACAGCCAGTAGGTAATGAGTTTGTTTATCTGCAAGATAGTACAGGAAATAAAAATATCGCCCTGGATGCGGGAACAGGTTATGGATTCGGTACCTTTGTCGATTATATCTCGCATGGATGCTCACAGCTGTCAACAGTTTTGTTTAGCAATATGAGCATGTCGGATGGCTATTCCGTTATTTTTGATCCGAATGGCGGCACGATGACCAGCCCGGAACGTTATGATGGAATTAAACCTGGCACCAGTATGAATGGTTCGCAGGTAGGTTTCCCCACGAACCCGACGCGTCCTGGGTATGTTTTCCAGGGATGGGAATTGGCTAGCGGTGGTTCGTTTAATGCGGATTATGTATTAACGAAAGGCACAGGTACTGCAATTTGGTCCGTGGTTGCGAAATGGCAGGAAGTGAAAAACGGTTCTTCCGTTTCTTATACCCCTACTGGCCAAACAAAAACCGATGTTACTTCCACTGTGACATTCGAATCAAACCTGACGGTAACACAGATTGTAGATAAAAACGGCAATAAAGTTGATTTCACTGATAATGGTGATGGAACCTACACAATTACACAGACATTTGATAAAAATGGTGATAACAAATTCACTATGACGAGCAAGGATCCGGTTTCTGGAGCTGAATTCACCACTTCGCAGGAGGTTAAGGTAGACTGGATTGACAAACTGGCTCCAGTGGTCACAAAACAGCCTAACTCTGGCGATAAAGTCGAAGTCGACAGTTTCACATGGGATGACGCTAATGCAACGACAGAATACTTTAAGTCCGGTAAGGACGATTCAAGCTCGAAATGGGTTGCTACGCCGGTTGGTGGTGGACAGCCTGTGGAAGCTACAACATGGGAAGCTCTGTTCCGTAAGCTGCCGGACGGAAACTACGATATCAGCTACACGTTGAGCGATAACGTGGGCAATACCACGCCGGGTTCGGTTAGCAATGTTTTGGTCAGCAGAGGTCCGTCGATCGACATCAAAGAAGAACAAGTTAGTCCGCAAGCCAACGAAAATGGTTACTACAATACAAGTCCGAGCATTCCGTTTGAAGGGATAGCGGATAAAGATCTCGGCATCAAAGAGATCATTGTAACGAAGCCAGATAGAACGGAACAGAACATTACTGGCAATGGTACAGCGAGCCAGACGGGCAATTTTACGGCGGATCAGGATGGCGATTACACCGTAACAATTGTTGACAAAAATGGCAACAAGAATACAGATACGATCCATGTCAACCTCGACAAGACCAAACCGTCTATCACGCTTCCGACCGATCCAAACGAACTTGATAAGATTGGATTCACTGATCCTGCGGGTACCAATGAAAGTTCGTCGGGCATTGACAACAAAGACAAGATTATTACAGTTATAGACAAAGAAACTGGTAACAAGGTAGCCGAAGGCCCGATTGATAAAGTATTGGAAGACTTGCCTTCCGGTAACTACGATGTAACGATCACGGTAACGGATAAAGCAGGCAATAAATCCGATCCTGAGACGATTACAGACATGTCCTGGACAGACAAGAATGCGAAGATTGATGTTACAGTGACCTATGACACTCACAAGTGGACGAATAATGATGTTATTGCAGAATATACCATCAAGTCGCCGGTCAAAATTGCGACTGTGACAATCAATGGTACGTCGATGACAGACTATACATCATCTGACGGTGGAAAAACAGTAAAAGGTAAACGCAAACTGGTCGATAACAAGTCGCTGGATTTTGAAGTAACTACTGTTAACAAAAATCTTGGCAGCAAGGGTGACATTGAAACGCCGTGGATTGACAAGAAGGCTCCGGTTATCAATATCAACGAAGCCGTTGGATTGACCAAGACGACAGCAAGCGTTTATGATGCGCCAGCGACGGATCAGTATGCGAAGTCCGATATCGCCACACAGACTTACAAGTTGATGATAGGTACTACGGCTATAGGAACGTACACCAGCATGGAAGCTGCCTATAATGCAGCAGTGTCAGGAAAAGCATATACTTTAGTTGTGGATGCAATGGATAAAGCGGGCAATCCTGCATCGAAGACGACAACTAAGAATATCTATAAAGACAACGTAAAAGTAGTGGTGGCACCGAATGTAATCATTACTGGCGGTGACGCAATGTTGAATAAGTTGACGACGAAGGCTTCATTGAGCTTTAAAGTATCAAACATAGCTTTTTCTTACACGCTGAAGCAAGGCGCAACCGTTCGTAGATCGGGGACTGGTGTCGCGGGAGGAACTGTGACCATTCCTTTGAGTATTTGTGCAAAGGGAGCTACGACACTTACAGTGACGCCGCAGGGTGCTGCAACGCCTGCAGTCACTAAGACATTTGTCGTTAGATAAAAAAAGATTCAAATGAATTTCTAAACAAAGTTTGGGATAAAATTATCCCAAACTTTGTTTGCTAAGGTGATCTATATTCTGCTATATATAAAATACAAGGTGAATATATACAATATGCGTTTTTTGTGCTAGAATGAACCAGAGTACAATTTACTGCTAGGAGTCTATTCTTACATTAAAGGAGTACAAAAGGAGGAAAGGAATGCAAGGGAGAAAACAGGGTGCTATTGCGCTAATGTTGTCGCTATTATTGGCTGGCAGCGCAATAACAGGGGTTGCGGCGGCCAAGCAGGCAGCGACTGTAAAACCGGCTCCGGCGATATACATCGGAGGGGGGCCAAAAGTGGTTCGGAGATTAACAACGGACGCTTCTATTTTGCTATCTGTGACGCCGAGCAACGTGGAGATCGAATCCATTACGTTGCACGCAGCAAAAAAAGGGGCGGGCTCTTACGATGAGGCTGTGATTGCGCAGGCGGAAATAACCGCGCGACCGATCATGAAATTAAAGGATGTCGAAGTAAAAGCAGGCGCCTACGTGCTGGTAGTAAAGACAAAAGACGGAGAAGAAGCGCAGAAAACCATTTATCTTCGGGACGCAAAACCGGCAGAAGAAACCAAGAAGAAGAACACGGAATAATAAATAA
>DAIPZX010000213.1:0-4487 GCA_036781995.1 Massilibacteroides sp.
ATCAAACAACACGACATTACAGATTGCGGAGCGGCTTGTCTGGCTTCGATTGCTGTCCATTATGGACTAAAGCTGCCTATTGCCCATATAAGACAATACGCTTTTGCCGACAAAAAAGAAACGGACATACTGGAGCTGATTGAGGCTGTTGTTAAAATAGGTATAGATGCAAAAGGAGTAAGAGCAGTGATTGAGGGTCTGAAGATTATTCCCAAACCTACCATAGCAGAGGTAATTGTTAAGGACGGATTACATCATTTTGTTGTTGTTTATAAGGTAACAGACAAGTATGCTGATTTCATGGATCCTGCCGATGGACGAATGCACCGGAAAAGCCTGGAAGAATTTGAGAAAGAGTGGACCGGTGTACTTATTCTGATTCGCCCGCCAAAAACATTCCAAACCAAAAGTAAGCTGAAAAGATTTATAGAACTGTTAAAGCAGCTATGGAGGCGTTGCACTATGTATTAGAGAAGTGTTATGCCGGGAAGTTCATGGTATATGCGTGTGACGGATTAAGCCGATATCAGCGTCTTCAGAATTTAAGAAGAACGCTGTCCTCTGCCTGCATCTCCAAGGTAATCATGCCATTTATTACCGGAGGCGATGCCGGCTTTTTGTTGATGAAAATGCTTAGCTGTGCGGAATCTTCCGGTATTTCAATTCGGAATACTCCCGGGATTGTCGCTTTTAATCTGGCTTCTGTTAACTTGTTCTGCTTCCATTTCGCTGCCACTTCTCCACCTCCGCGCACTTTTAATCCGCTGAAACTTCCATCCGGCCAGGCTGTGGGTAGGGCAGGGAGGAATTTGATTCTGCCGGTATGGCTTTGAATAAGCATTTCAGCGATACCGGCGCAGCCTCCGAAGTTGCCATCTATCTGGAATGGCGGGTGCGCGCAGAAGAGATTAGGGAATGTCCCGCCGTCTTTCGCTTCTGTTTCTCCTTCGGGGATACAGGGCAATAGTAGGTCGGACAGGAGTTTGTAGGCATGATCACCGTCGTACAGTCTTGCCCGGAAGTTTATTTTCCAAGCCATCGACCAACCGGTGCTTTTATCTCCGCGAGCTTCCAATGTTTTGCGGGCAGCCTCTGCTAAAGCCGGAGTCTTCTCCCTGCTGATCTCATCACCGGGATAAAGACCGTACAGGTGGGACACATGGCGGTGCGTGGGTTCTGTTTCCTCAAATGCTTCGAGCCATTCCATGATGCGTCCGTCTTTTCCGATGGTTGTCGGCATCAGACGGGAGCGTTTTGAGGCCAGTTCCGCCGAAAAGACCGAGTCGACCCCAAGCAGTGCTGCTGCCTCCATGGTATTGGTAAACAGTTCGCGTATAATCTGATTGTCCATCGTAGAGCCGGCACAGACATGCACAACCTGTCCGGACGGCATACGATAAGCGTTTTCGGGAGAAGTGGTTGGCGCTGTGACTAAATACTTACTCCGCGGATCCTGTACCAGCATGTCAACAAAGAATTGGGATGCGCCTTTCATCGCCGGATATACCTTTTCCAGATAAGTCTTGTCCTTGGTATAGAGATAATGCTGATATAAATGCTGGCAGAGCCAGGCAGCGGATGTATTGGTTGCTCCCCAGGAAGGGTGTTCGCCGGGCGCGGTGAACTCCCATACATTTCCGAGAATATGTGTCACCCAGCCTCTTGCGTTATAAAACGCTTTCGCCGTGCGTTCGCCGCTTGGAACTTGTTTTAATGTCCAGTCGATCATCGGCAAATGCAGTTCGGATAGATTGGCAACTTCTGCCGGCCATAGATTCATTTGCAGGTTTATATTCAGATGATAGTCTCCGTTCCAGGGGCAATTCAGTGTGTTTGCCCACAATCCTTGCAAGTTGGGGGGGAGTCCGTTCTCACGGGTTGAAGAAATTAAGAGGTAACGCCCGAATTGGAAGTAAAGAGCCGCCAGCGCCGGGTCATTCCCTTCCTCGGCAAAGGCGGTCAGGCGTTTGTTGATCGGCAGTTTTTCCCGGTCGGATGAACCCATATTCAGGTCTACCCGTCCGTAGAACTTTTGATAAGCTTCGATATGTTCTTTTCTCATATCGGTGTAGCTTTTTCTTCTCTCTTGGCTGAGGTGCGAAAAAACCTTATCCTCTATGTCTTCTCCGAAATAGTCTGTTGCCATGCCGACCAAGACAATCGCCTCCGAAGCGTTTTTAACCGTCAGTGTATTGTTGATTGCCGAAAGTTCTCCCCCTTTTGGTAATAAAACCCGTATACGGGCGATGTATTGCATGCCGTTGCCATCTGTTCCGTTATTTAGCTGACCTTTCATAATCAGGTCATTTCCGTCTATTGACAGGCCGTATCGTTCCGGTCTGTTCATCTTTAATGAAAAATGCAGCATCCGGTCGATATCTGCCGTAAGATAGATAACGCCTAAGTCGGAAGCAAAAGAGGTGAAGCTTTCCCGTGTGTAGCGTGTGTTTCCCTGCTTGTAAGTGATAGTTGATACTGCTGTGTTGAGATTTAATTCCCGGCGGTATTCCTCCGGATTTTCCGTGTTGTCTGAGTGATGATAGTTGATATGCAGATTGCCTAATAACTGATAGCTTCCATAAGGCGCGTCTGCCCCGTTGCCTAAGGCGCTGCCTTCGCCTTTGCATACGAATGTATTATACATTAACTCTTGTGCTTCATCATTGCGTCCTTCAAACAGGAGCTGGCGTATGTGGGGAAGATACCGGGAGGCCTGAGGATTATCCGCATCCTGTTTGCCGCCGGACCAAAGAGATAGCTCATTCAGAACGATTGTCTCTTTGTCGATACCGCCGTCAGGCATCATGCCTATTCTTCCGTTTCCTAATGGAAGAGATTCCTCCCATAGTTTAGCCGGACGATCAAAGAAATAGACTTGTGCCTTTTCCGGTCTTATTTCGGTGTTTGTGCAGGCTGATATTATGAATAATAAGAGGGCAAAGAATGGATACGATTTCTTCATGGCAGCTGAATTTATAAAAGCGGTAAAACAAAGATAGTGAAAAAAAGAAACCCCAAACAATCCGGTAAAAATTGTTTGGGGCTTTTATGTTTGTGCTTGATTCGCTTATTTCGCGTAGCTTACCGAACGGGTTTCACGAATAACGGTGATTTTCACCTGTCCCGGATAAGTCATTTCATCCTGTATCTTTTTCGCTATTTCATTAGACAGATTTTCCGTGTCTTTGTCGTCAATCTTATCCGCTCCAACAATTACGCGTAATTCGCGACCTGCCTGAATAGCATACGTTTTAACAACACCCGGATAAGCGAGCGCCAATTGCTCCAGATCGTTCAATCGTTTGATATACGCTTCTACAATTTCACGGCGAGCTCCCGGACGGGCGCCTGAAATCGCATCACATACCTGTACGATAGGAGCAAGCAGTGTTTGCATTTCGATCTCATCGTGGTGAGAACCTACAGCATTGCAGATGTCTGGTTTCTCTTTGTATTTTTCACAAAGCTTCATGCCTAAGATGGCGTGTGGCAATTCCGGCTCATCATCGGGCACTTTCCCTATGTCGTGTAATAAGCCTGCCCTTCTTGCTTTCTTGGGATTTAAACCTAATTCAGAAGCCATAACAGCGCAAAGGTTGGCTGTTTCACGGGCGTGCTGCAATAGGTTTTGTCCATAAGAAGAACGGTATTTCATTTTTCCTACCATACGGATCAACTCCGGATGTAATCCATGAATGCCTAAATCGATTACCGTGCGTTTTCCGGTTTCAATCACTTCTTCTTCTATCTGTTTCTTAACTTTGGTAACGACTTCTTCGATGCGAGCCGGGTGGATACGTCCGTCCTGCACCAATTGGTGTAATGCCAAACGCGCGATTTCACGGCGAACGGGGTCAAATCCGGAAAGGATGATTGCTTCGGGGGTATCGTCTACAACAATTTCGATCCCTGTGGCAGCTTCCAAGGCACGAATATTGCGCCCTTCGCGACCGATAATACGTCCTTTGATTTCGTCTGATTCTATATGGAAGACGGTAATGGAGTTTTCGATCGCTGTTTCCGTGGCAACACGTTGAATGGATTGTATCACTATTTTTTTTGCCTCCTTATTGGCTGTCATCTTCGCTTCCTCGATGATCTCATTAATATAGGACGATGCATTTGTTTTTGCTTCATCTTTCAGCGATTCCACTAAGCGTTCCTTAGCTTCTTCGGCAGATAGTCCGGAGAGTGTTTCTAATTGTTCTACCTGTCTTTGGTGGAGCTTCTCTAATTCTGCTTTCTTCTTGTCTACAAGATCTAATTGTGTAGCCAGATTGTCTTTAACAGCATCAATTTCAGAGTTTTTTCGTTGCAATTCGTCTTGCCGTTGATTAAGCGTAAGTTCTCTTTGCTTCAACTTGGTTTCAACGGATTGGATTTTGGAATTACGGGCAGACACCTGTTTTTCGAGGTCTGCTTTTAAATGAAGGAATTTCTCCTTTACTTCCAATAGCTTGTTTTTCTTTATTACTTCTGATTCTTTT
>DAIPZX010000214.1:0-4481 GCA_036781995.1 Massilibacteroides sp.
CGGTTGTTTTTTTACATGTTATTTTTTCTTAACAGCAACCGGATTCTACCTGATTCCAAATTATACTTAATAGAATTAGTAGAGAATAAATTCAAAACAGCTTCTTACTCTTGACATCTTTTAACCAATTATAGTGCAGCAGTCTGTTTGCCTTTATCATCTTTCTTTATGTAAACAATAAAGGTAATAAACAAATGAAAACATTGAAATTTTTTATAATGATGATAGCCGCAGGACTTAGCTCTACCTTATTTTATTCCTGCCTCGATGATGATGGTTATTCATTGGGTGATTTTACAGTTCGTGTCGCAACGATTGTTCCTATTGGCGAGACAAGCTATTATTTACGATTGGACGACGGAAAAACGTTATGGCCGGCAGCGCCTATTAATTCTTATTACAAACCGCAAGAAAACCAACGTGCTATCGTCAACTATACCATCTTAAGCGATGCCAAAGACGGTTATGACCATTGGGTAAAAGTGAACGGTATAGAAAATATATTGACAAAAAACATCGCAGCAAGCGAAGGTATTAAAAATGATTCCATTTATGGAACAGACCCTGTAGGTCTTACAGACCTTTGGATAGGAGATAATTATCTGAATGTCGGGTTTAAAGCTTACTTCGGAGGCGTAAAAAAACATTTCATCAATCTGATTCCCTCAGACGAAGATGATTCCGGCTTAGTATACGAATTAAGACATAACGCTTATGACGATCCGTCTCCCGGTTATTTACAGAAAAGCTTAGTTGCATTCAGATTACCGGACTTTGATACACCTGCCGATGCGGCAACTCCGGACAGCTTAACACTATCACTAAAAGTAAAAACTTTCGATGGTGATAAAGTTTACAAAATCAAATTTGCAACTAAAGAGGGGGAAAACAACCCCAGGTACTTAAGCGAAGTATTTCATGAGGGATTAGAATAACACCTTCCCACATAACTTTTATTATATCATTTAATAAGAAAAAGAGACGTTGTGATAATGCCTCTTTTTTTTGTCTGATCCGTATAATGATGAATCATGCGGAATATATAAAATAAAAACTCTGCCGAAATCACTGTTTTTAGTTTGAATCCGGCAGAGAGTGAGTTGGATTTTTTCTTATTTAACTGTTTCAGCAAGCTCTGAACCGGCTTTAAACTTAACCGATTTACGGGCTGGAATATCAATCGGTTGTTTAGTTTTAGGGTTAACTCCTTTTCTCGCGGATTTTTCCGATACGGAAAATGATCCGAATCCTAACAAGGCAACTTTACCTCCACCTTTTAATTCTTCTGAAATGGTTTCCACAAAAGCATCTACTGCTTTTTTAGCGTCTACTTTACTTAAGCCGGATTTAGCTGATACGGCATTAACAAACTCTGTCTTGTTCATGATGATTTGATAATTAAAGCATTAAACAAATAAATAATAATAGTTCTTAGTTTTTTCAAAAGTAGTTCTATTTTAAATCCAAACAAAAAAAAGTACGCTTTTTTTACTGACACACTGCATTTTTACAATTTTACGCGTGCTTTTTACGAGCGCTGTCCCTACTAATAGTAAAATATATTTACCTTTGCTCACTAAAGCAATGAATTATATGATCCAAAACAACACGGGATTCTTAAGCTCGATCCCGCCCGCGACCAAAAATATTATTATAGTAAACCTACTTCTTTGGATAGCAACCTTAGTACTTCCAAGAGTAGGGGTTGACCTGATCAATCTGTTTGGGCTTCACTTGCCGTGGGCAAGAGATTTTCACGCATTCCAGATTATTTCTTACATGTTTTTGCATGATACGGGATCTTTCTCCCATGTCTTTTTCAATATGTTTGCTGTCTATATGTTCGGGCGAGTGCTTGAAAATGTGTGGGGTCCGAAGCGTTTTCTTATTTTTTACTTCGTAACGGGGATCGGAGCCGGGTTAATACAAGAAGTTGTCTGGTATTTTGAACTTCGTGATTTAATCGCTTCAAACTATGAAGTAGTTAATATGGCGGGAACCATGATACCCAAAGGAGAATACCTGAATCTGTTTGTGACTATCGGTGCCTCCGGAGCTGTGTTTGGTATTTTGCTTGCTTTTGGGATGCTATTCCCGAACGCGTCACTATTTATTATGTTTATCCCCGTACCGGTTAAGGCGAAGTATTTCGTATTCTTTTATGGGCTTGTGGAATTATTCCTCGGCGTTTCGCAGATCAGCGGAGACAGTGTTGCCCATTTTGCTCATCTCGGAGGTATGCTTTTCGGCTTCTTCCTGATTCGTTACTGGAAGAAAAAAGATGCAGACAATGGAAGATATTTTTACTAACATAAAGCGATCATTCCGTAACGGAAGCATCCCGATTCAATTGATTTATATCAATGTAGGGGTATTCCTGATCATCCGTATATTCGGGATAATATGCTTATTGTTTAATATTCCCCATATTTCACTCCTTGATTTTTTAGAACTTCCGTCTTCTATACCCGACCTTCTGCGCAAACCATGGACATTGATTACCTATATGTTCACGCATTATGATGTTCTTCATATTCTGTTTAACATGCTGTGGCTCTATTGGTTCGGAAATATATTTATGCAATTTTTTAACGCCCGCCAGTTCGGTGGTCTTTATATTTTGGGCGGATTGGCCGGTGCTTTATTCTTCGTGTTAACATACAACACACTGCCTTATTTTCAATCAGCCGCTCCTTACAGCTCTTTAATCGGTGCCTCAGCATCTGTCATGGCAATTGTTTTTGCCATCTCTTTTTATCGCAAAGACCTGGAGATCAATTTACTCTTTATCGGGCGCATCAAGCTGATTTATCTGGCGCTTGCCACTTTGGTGATAGACTTTCTCGCCATTACGTCCGATAATGCCGGAGGGCATATCGCACATATCGGAGGAGCATTGCTGGGAATTTTGTTTGCATCCCGGATAAAACAAGGCAAGGACTTTACGAAGCCGATCAATAAGGTAGTAGACTGGGTTGTCAACCTGAGAAAGCCCAAACCGAAAATGCGCGTCACCTACAAACGGACTGAAACGGATTACGAATATAACGAACGAAAGAATAAACAAAGCGAAGACATTGATCTGATTCTGGAAAAACTAAAACGCTCCGGCTATGAAAGCCTGAGCAAAGAGGAAAAGAAAAAACTATTTGACGCAAGCAAATAGGTCTTCCGATTTATATAAATTACTTCAATGAGTCTGAAAACGCTAAAAAAAGCACTTCATCTTTTATTATTTATCGCGAACATAACAGCGGTAATAATACTGATTTTATCGGCTTTTTCAGACCGGATACCCCCGAATAAAAGTTTGACATTCGCTTATTTGGGGTTGTTTTTTCCGTTCTTTTGTTTTTTCATTCTTTGCTTTATTGTCTATTGGTTATTCCTCAAAAAGTGGAAATTCTTTTTAGTTAACCTCCTAACGGTTTTGATTTGCTGGGGAAGTATTCAGCGTTATTTCCCGCTTCATCCACAAACCAAAGAAGTTCCTGTCGAGAACACGATTAAGGTATTAACATACAATGTCATGTCTTTTGCGTTTCAGAATCACACAAAAGAGAATCCGAATGAAATACTGAACTATATCGCGAACTCTGATGCTGATATCGTTTGTTTGCAAGAGTACTTTGAAAGCAAATCGAACAAGCAGTTGTCTTTAGCCAAAATTCGGCAAGTGTTGAAGATGTATCCTTATTACAGTACCGGTTTCACAAACATTACGCCCTCCTACAAAAGCGGACTCGCAGTATTCTCCAAATATCCTATATCCAAATCCCGCCCGATTAAATACGAAAGCCAGAATAATGGTTCTTTCATACATGAAATAACAGTAAACGGGAAGAAAATTGCGTTGATCAATAATCATCTCGAGTCGTTCAAGCTGACAAGCGAAGACAAAAGCAAATATTCCGAATTTATAAAAAACCCCGGAGCCGAACTGCTGGACGGCATAAAAGGCTCTTTTCAACAAAAATTAGGCCCGGCATTCATTATGCGTGCCAAGCAATCCCGAATCATACGCGAAGAGATAGAAAAAGCAAAAGCAGACTATATACTGGTCTGCGGAGACTTTAATGACACACCTATTTCCTATGCCCACCGAATGATACAAGGCAACCTGCACGACGCCTTTGTCCAATCAGGCTTCGGGTTTGGCGTAACTTACAACCGCAATGTTTTCCGTTTCAGGATAGATAATATTCTCCACTCCTCAAACATGAAATCATTCAACTGCACCGTTGATAAAATTTATTACTCCGATCATCACCCCCTGTGGTGTTATCTGGAAATGAATTAGTTTTTCCTTTATGTATTTTTACAATGGTTTAAATATGTTTATTTGCATCACCTTTATGTGAAAATTCGTTTGTTTATGTGAAAAATAGGTGGTTTTTCATCAAATTAATAGATATGTCATTTCCCGTTAACTAAGGAGCTGTAAAACTCATTAGGTGTTTTTCTTTCGTTATGTGTATTTG
>DAIPZX010000215.1:0-4475 GCA_036781995.1 Massilibacteroides sp.
ATCGAAACTCGAAGAGTAGGAGCTAAAAGTGGGCGGGTATGCGCCGGAATATGCACACAGGTAACCCTATAATGCACCCATACTTCTTATTTAGATTGAAAAATAGTTATGCATAATCCCACTAAATACGGCATAATCCCAAACAAGCACTATCAAGAATTGAATAAAAACAAAAACCGCAGTAACTAATTGAGTTACTGCGGTTTGTTTATTGTTGGTTATCGCTTTTAACCGATTTTACTTCACTTCTTCAAAATCCACATCCGTTACGCCGCCATCTTTTGAGCTATTATTGCTGTCGGCATTGTTTGCGCCCTGGCTGAAGTCCGGACCTGGTTGTGCGCCACCTTGGGCACCGCCTTGTGCGTTGTACATTTCCTGACTTGCCGCCTGGAATACGCTGTTTAGTTCGGCTGTAGCGGCATCGATTCCGGCGATGTCTTGCGCTTTGTGAGCTTCTTTCAGTTTGGTAAGGGCGGCTTCAATTGGAGCTTTTTTGTCGGCCGGCAATTTGTCGCCTAATTCTGTCAGTTGCTTTTCGGTCTGGAAAATCATACTGTCAGCTTGATTCAGCTTGTCAATACGTTCTTTTTCCTTCTTGTCAGCTTCTGCATTGGCAGCCGCCTCTTCTTTCATGCGTTTTACTTCATCATCGCTCAGACCGCTTGATGCTTCGATACGGATGCTTTGTTGTTTTCCGGTTCCTTTATCCTTTGCAGACACGTTAAGGATGCCGTTGGCATCGATGTCGAATGTTACTTCAATCTGTGGAACACCACGTTGAGCAGAAGGGATTCCGTCTAAGTGGAAACGTCCGATAGACTTGTTATCTCTTGATAAAGAACGTTCGCCCTGAAGGATATGTATCTCTACAGAGGGTTGATTATCTACTGCTGTTGTAAATGTTTCCGATTTCTTGGTTGGAATTGTTGTGTTTGATTCAATGAGTTTGGTCATTACTCCACCCATCGTTTCAATTCCTAAAGAAAGAGGAGTTACATCAAGCAACAATACATCTTTCACTTCTCCGGTCAATACACCACCTTGAATGGCAGCTCCGACAGCCACTACTTCGTCCGGATTCACACCCTTTGAAGGAGCTTTGCCAAAGAACTTTTCCACTACATTCTGAATAGCGGGGATACGTGTTGATCCTCCTACCAAGATTACTTCGTCAATATCGGAAGTACTCAATCCGGCATCACTCAATGATTTACGGCAAGGTTCGACACAAGCCTGAATCAAAGAATCTGCTAATTGTTCGAATTTCGCACGTGTTAATGTTTTCACCAAGTGCTTTGGAATTCCGTTTACCGGCATAATGTACGGTAAGTTGATTTCTGTACTTGTTGTGCTTGACAGTTCAATCTTCGCTTTTTCTGCTGCTTCTTTCAGTCTCTGCAGCGCCATCGGATCTTTACGCAGGTCAATGCCCTCTTCAGACAAGAATTCTTCAGCCAACCAGTCGATAATTACATGGTCGAAATCATCACCCCCCAAGTGCGTATCACCGTTGGTGGATTTTACTTCAAACACACCATCGCCTAATTCTAAGATAGAGATATCGAATGTCCCACCACCTAAGTCAAACACTGCGATCTTCATGTCTTTATTAGACTTGTCAAGACCGTATGCTAAAGAAGCGGCAGTAGGTTCGTTTACAATACGGCGTACATTCAGTCCGGCTATTTCTCCGGCTTCTTTCGTAGCCTGACGTTGCGCATCACTAAAGTAGGCAGGAACGGTGATTACAGCATCTGTCACTTCTTGTCCAAGATAATCTTCTGCCGTTTTCTTCATCTTCTGAAGTGTCATGGCAGATATTTCCTGCGGAGTGTAAAGACGTCCGTCGATATCCACACGGGGTGTATTGTTGTCACCCTTAACTACCTTATACGGTACACGACCAATTTCTTTTTGTACTTGATCATAGGTTTCACCCATAAAACGTTTGATAGAGAAAATTGTTTTCTCCGGATTGGTAATCGATTGACGTTTTGCAGGATCACCTACTTTTCTTTCGCCACCTTCTACGAATGCTACAATAGAAGGAGTTGTTCTTTTACCTTCACTATTTGTTATAACAACCGGTTCGTTTCCTTCAAGCACTGCTACGCAGGAATTGGTTGTTCCTAAGTCTATTCCAATAATTTTACCCATTTCTGTATATGTTTTAAATTGTTATTCTCATTTTGTATCAGCTATAATACAAATGGTATGCCAAAAAACAACAATAGGGGATAGACCGTTAAAATATGACAGGTTACATGACAATACGTCCGATTTGATTAACCGCTTCTGAAAATTCGTCTTTAGGCAAGCGCGATTTATTCCTTACTTTCAATCGATAGTTATAAACGGTTTGTGTTGAGTAATGGAGAAAGTCTGCTATCTTGACACTATCGGAAATACCCAAGCGTACAAGAGCAAAAATACGAAGTTCGGGAGTTAACAAATCTCCCTCTTTAGGTATAACAGCCTCTTCGGGAAGAAGAAGCGAGTTAAATTCTTCGATAAATGTGGGATATAGCTTTAAGAAAATAGTATCAAAACTGCGATGAAATTCCTTCAACTCATCAGATACGAGCGAGGATGAACCGGTTGTACGCAACAAGTCGTCAATCTTTCCGGTTCTTAACTGGCGGTTTGTCTTTTTTCGGAAATCCTCCATCTTGTCAATATAAGCAGAACACATACTAAATACATAGCCAATGTATTCTTCTTTTACAAGATTTGATTCCGACAGTTCCCGATTCAGTTTATTTAAGTTCGCATTAAACACTTCCAGGTCTGCGTTACTCTGCTTTAGTCTTTTACGGGCAACCGAAAGCGCCTTCAACTGTTTGTAGATATAAAAAACCGCCCCTAACAGAAAGAGGGAAAGGAGCGAAATAACGCCTAACAGCAAAGCGAGTCTGTCTTTTTCCTGCTTCTTTTTTAAGTCATACGATTCATTAATAATCGGTAGGATTTGAGATATTTCTAAAGCCCGAAGGCGCGCATTACAAAAAATAGCATCTTCCATCGCACACTTTGTATAATCATATGCCCGTCCTATATTTCCTTCTTCATACAACATCATTGCCAAAGCCCGCAAAGAAATATATTCTTTCACGGCTCCCTGCAAATCGCCTAACGCTGAGATGGTCAGGTATTTTTTCTCCTCCTCCCGATCTCCTGTCTGTTTGCAAACCTCTGCCAATGTATAGGCAGACATGGCAATAGTCTGATTAGACACACCGAAGCGATGATAGCAGTCCAGTCCCATTTTTAAAGCCTCTTCTGTCCGGTTTTCTGCCAGAAGACGGGTAGTACTCACCATATGCCAACCGATCTCGTCTTCAGGTAGAACACTCAAAATAGAGTCTTTATATTGTACCGACAACCGTTTGTATTCTTCTTTTTGTTTATCCGAAATGGAATAATCCATCATCAACACATAAAGTGAATGGTAAAGATGATAGCGATAAGTAAGAATTTCTAATGTTCGTATTTCTCCGGGCTGGTTGTCCAGTATATCAAAAGCCTCCTTATACATCCCTGTGCCAATCATCACCTCGGCAAGATTCATGGAAGAAACAATTTGATAACGTGGGTTTCCGATCTTGTTGGCGACTTCGATTCTTGCATTTGCGATAAATAAGGCAGAATCCATCTGATAGTTCTTATACGCTTCAAACAACTCTCCGTATAACCCATATAATGCTTCATTATCAAACGCCTGTTTTTGTCTTGCTTTTATTTCAGCTATTTGTTGTTCTTTTTCCTGCATATAAACAGAACGATTAGCCACAACTTTATCCAACTTCCATAAAAGAGAATCGATCTGATTACGCCCGTACAAAGTCGTAGTTATCAATGTGAGTAGAAAACAAAAAACAACTATGTTTCTCATAAATGCCTCAATAGATTATCGCCAACAATATCGCAAATATACATGAAAATCCGCATCCACCCACATTCAAGTAGGCATATTTATTGGATAAAATCTATGAATGATGTTGAAGGTGTATGGTATCCTATACGAAATGGTGGATTACAAATAGAACAATGGGATATAGCAAATGGTGCAAGTTTAATGACTATTGTAATGGAAGAAGTAGATATACAAGAGAATATTGAAAAGGAATCAACAATAACTACCAAATATGCAAACTCTAATTATTTTTCAGATCTTATAATTAAAAGCTATTAGTATTCTCCATATTCTGATATTTTTAAAGGATATAGTGTAGGTTCAGGTTGTATGGAAGTTATGCTATTGCCAGACCGATTTAACGTATTATCTTTCTAATTCCTTTATTTGAAACTTACAATGACTCATATAGTTTTAAAGAAAACTGGATAAAAGTTGCTTGGTTTGAAAAAAAATGGTGATAAAAAAACTGATAATTTATATATCACTATAAAGGAAAAAAATCTATTGAAGCGGAAATATTATCTATAAATTACAAGGATTTTAAAGTTCCATCTTT
>DAIPZX010000216.1:0-4462 GCA_036781995.1 Massilibacteroides sp.
TTTCTAAATTCATACTTATGTTTTTTCTGATTCATAGTGATGTCATTTTTACTGTGACCTTTACTTGAATCTCTTTTACAGTTTTTTTTACTTGATTTTATACGCTTATGTTCTTTTCTTCGTTATAAACTATGTAATAAGTAAAGATTATATGATGACACGTGCTGTAGCTGCACTGCTTTTTATATTGGTTTCTGTAACTGCTTTGGGGCAGGGACGTATTAAAGTGACCGGAAATGTTCGTGACGGGGATGGAAATCCGCTGGAACTTGTTCTCGTTCAGGTTAAAAATACATTGATTGGTGCGATGACGAATGAGGAAGGAGCCTACTCGCTTTCTATTGCTCCGGGAGACTCCGTTACGCTGGTCTTTTCCTGTCTGGGATATAATAAAGCGGAAAGGATCATTCCTCAGGCTACCCGTGATATGCGTTTGAATGTGCAGATGAATTATACCGCGCTTCAACTGGGCGAGGTGGCTGTAACGGCTATGCGTAAACAAACCAGTACGCTGGAATCTGTTGATGCGGATAAGATCCGCTTGCTGCCCGACCCTGCCGGAGGAAGTATAGAAAGTCTGGTTGTGACCTTCGCGGGTGTTACCTCCAGCAATGAATTGAGCTCGCAATATTCGGTTCGCGGAGGTAGTTACGATGAAAATATCGTGTATGTAAACGGACTGGAAGTGTTTCGACCTCTATTGATCCGCTCCGGACAACAGGAAGGGCTTAGCTTTACCAATCCGGATATGACGGAATCGGTCAATTTCTCCGCCGGAGGATTCGAAGCACGTTATGGCGATAAGATGAGTTCGGTGCTCGATATTGTTTATAAGAAACCGGAGAAGCTGGAAGGGTCTGCCTCCGTCAGCCTGCTTGGAGCGAATGCTTATGTGGGGAGTTCGTCCGGAAAGTTTACGCAAGTCACCGGATTGCGCTATAAAACCGGCAGTTCCTTGCTCTCGTCTATGGATACAGATGCGGAGTATGATCCTGAATTTGTGGATTTACAAACCTATATGACTTATGCGCTTGCTCCTAAATGGGAAGTAAACTTTCTGGGAAATATGGCGTTGAATAATTACAGATTTACTCCGCATAGTCGTGAAACCGCATTCGGAACGACACAAAACATGAAAAATCTGCTGGTGGTGTTTGATGGTGGGCACGAGCGTGACCGTTTTGAAACTGTCTTTGGCGCATTGACGCTAAAGCACCAACTGAATGAACACTCGGAACTTGGTTTGCAAGTCTCCGCCTTTACCAGTAAAGAAGAAGAAGGCTATGATATCGGCGGTGAATATCTGCTGAGGGATGGAGAGGATACCGGTTCGGGGGATGATTTATCGCGTGAGTTGTTATTGGGAAGTTATCATGAACATGCACGTAACCGTCTTCGTTCCAATATTGTAAATGTAGGGCATTATGGCTCTACTCGTATGTGGCAACATACATTGAAATGGGGGGTACAGGCGCAGTTGGAAAAAATAACAGATCGGATCAGCGAATGGGAGAAACGGGATTCGGCAGGGTATACTTTACCTCATACCGGAACAGATGTCAGTTTGATCGCCAATTTGTATTCCAATAATAAATTAGAAAGCACCCGCCTTTCCGCTTATTTGCAGGACGTGTTCAAGTTCCGCATAGAGCAGGGCATGTTTACGCTTACCGCCGGCGTGAGAGGTAGTTATTGGTCATACAATAAAGAAATGATTTTTAGTCCGCGTGCTTCTTTGGGATTTATCCCTGCGGCAAATCAGGACTGGACTTTCCGTTTTGCAACGGGGTTGTATTATCAGACTCCGTTTTATAAAGAACTCCGTGTAACGGCGAAAGATGAATTCGACAACAGTATTATCAGCCTGAATAAAGACATCAAGTCTCAACGCTCCATCCACTTTATACTGGGAGGAGATTATACGTTCCGCGCGGTGGATCGTAACTTTAAGTTCAGCGCGGATGCGTATTATAAGAAAATGGATGACCTGATTCCCTACACCGTAGATAATGTGAAGGTGCGCTATTACGGTGAAAACTGTGCCACGGGTTATGCCATGGGAGTGGATATGAAACTGTTCGGAGAGTTTGTTCCGGGAGCGGACTCGTGGATCAGCCTTTCTCTGATGAAGGCGGAACAGACCATTCGGAAGGAAAAGACAGTGCCCATGCCTAATGATCACGGATATAATTTTTCCTTATTTTTTCAAGACTACTTTCCGGGCAACAAAAAATTAAAGGTGAATCTCAAAGGTGTGCTTTCGGGCGGGACTCCATTTACTGCTCCCAGACGGGGATATGAGGAGGGTTACTATACTATGCCGGCTTATAAACGGGTTGACCTGGGCTTTTCTTATCAGTTGGCAGGAGGCGTTGACGCGATAATGGACCGGGGATTCTTCCGCAATCTGAAGAATGTCTGGTTGGGCGTAGATGTCTTCAACTTATTCGATATGAAGAATGTAAGCTCTTATTTCTGGATTACGGATGTAGACAATCATTCGCATGCTATTCCCAATTATCTGACGGGAAGACAGTTGAACGTTCGCATTATAGCCGATTTTTAATTCTGCAACCAGTTTTCGATTTTATTGTAAACAACTGTTCTGTACGGATTGGCAGAAAGGATCAGATCGTGCATGCCGTTGGGAATGGTGTCTCGGACAATGTTTGTACCTAATTTGAGGGCAAGCGTTTGAATGTCGTTTACGTCTAATACAATATCCGCGCTTTTGTATTCTTCGCGCCATTCTTCCGATTCAGTAACCGATTTGTCTGACGATAGTACCAGTATAGGACAACTCAACGTAAGCCCTTTCCGGATTTTCTTATGCCCCTGATGTATGGCCCGTAGCCAGGCTGCTTTCTTGGGATAGCCTTCCATCCGTTTCCATGCGGTGTTGAATGTCCACTCGCCTTGATAGGCTGCCAATAAACTTTTTGCATAGGATGAAAAACCTGTTTTTTCAACGATCCAATCGGGAAATAGCTTCGCCAGAAATGAAACTACCGGGATAGCCACTTTTTCCATCAACCAACTCATATTCATATCCAGAAAAGGACTGTTAAGAATCAGGCTCTCCACTTTGCTGTCCTTTCTGGATTCGAGATAAAGCGGTGCGATAAGTCCTCCGGTAGAATGTGCCATCAATACGATTTGCTTATTGCCCTCCTGTTCGATCAGGGTTAATGCCGTGTCAATATCAGCAAAATATTCATTCAGACTTTTGCAGAACGTAGGCTGTTGATAATCCCGGATAGAGCGACCGTATTTTCTTAAATCCAGGGCGTAAAAGTTATATCCATAACGTTGGATGCTGTCTCCCAGTTCAGATTGGAAGAAATAATCATTATACCCGTGGATATACAAAACAGCTTTATCCGCATGTTCCAGCAATGGCTTTCTGACCAACGTGCAGAAAACATCTCCCTCATAATCCGGCTCCAATTGAATTGTTTTTTGTTCATAGCCGGATAAGATGTCCGGACTATATTGCGCGTGGACAACAAGCGTACATGAGAAGAGAAATAATAGGAGCCATGTATGTCTTTTCATTCAAACACCATTTTTAGGTAGGGAAGAATAGCTTGTTTTCTTTTCTGCCGCTATATGCTTTTGTGAACTTGTTTTTAGCAATGGAATAGATTAGGCTTCTGTATTTACGGGTGTGCTGAGGGCATAACTCAATGCACCTGCCGCATGAGATACATTTGTTCTTGTCTGTTTTCTTCGGTGTCTTTTCGTTGATGGCATGGGTCGGACATGCTTTTACGCAAACGCCACATTCGTCACAAGCCCTGCCTCCGGTTGGCACAAACGGAATAGCGCCGAGCGGACGATAGGGATAATTGCCGGGTAAACTCAGTTCGCCTTTATTTATATCATCTATGTATTCCAAACTTTGCTTTCCGAAATCCCGGGCGGCTTCCAGATCCGTAGCATCCGGTCTGCCGGCAGCTACATTTGTAAAAATAGAATGTCTCGCGATAAAAGCGCCGGCGCTGATTATTCTAAAACCGGCCTCGAAGCATATCTCTTCCAGTTCAAGCAACGTATCGTCCAATTCCCGGTTGCCATATACACAAATAAGCAGGGCGAACGCGCTATTCGCCTTGATTCGGGAAAAATGTTCTTTAGCAAGCGCGGGCACTCGCCCATAATACACGGGAACACCAATAACCACCAGGTCGTTTTCCTGAAATGAGATTTCTTTTGCCTCCTGTGTGATGTCGCAAGTTGTTATCTGTTCGGAAATGCCCTCCGCTACAGCTTTCACAATCTTTCTGGTCGATAGAGCCGGACTAAAATAGACCGCATGTACACCTTTAACTTCCATAACTAAACAATTTTATTGTGATAGAAATGCTTGGCTAAAAATACCCATTTTTTATGAATTGTCTTCTTTAAACGCCCGTTTTTCTCCCTGTTTGTTATTAAATGTAAAAAACAGGCAATGGAGTGT
>DAIPZX010000217.1:0-4460 GCA_036781995.1 Massilibacteroides sp.
CTGCTCAAAAAGGAACCCCGACACAAGCGGGAATAGAAAGTCCGTACCGAAACCGCCCGATTGAAGAAAGTCTTGATTTGTTTAAAAGAATGAACGAAGGCGAATTCGAGGAAGGACGTATGATTTTGCGTGCCAAAATCGACATGGCCTCACCCAATATGCATTTTCGTGATCCGATCATGTATCGAATCATTAAGCATCCGCACCATCGTACAGGGACAACATGGAAAGCCTACCCTATGTATGATTTCGCTCACGGACAAAGTGATTTCTTTGAAGGCGTGACGCATTCCATCTGCACACTGGAGTTTGAAGTGCACCGCCCATTATATGATTATTTTATTGACGAATTGAAGGAGGATGATAATTATCGCCCCCGTCAGATAGAATTTAATCGGCTGAACCTGACTTATACGGTTATGAGTAAGCGAAAGCTGCTTCAATTGGTAAAAGAAGGATTGGTTAATGGCTGGGACGACCCCCGGATGCCGACGATCTGTGGGTTCCGTCGTCGGGGCTACACGTCTCAATCCGTACGCAATTTCATTGATAAGATCGGCTACACGAAATATGATGGCATCATTGATGTCGCATTGCTTGAGCATGCTGTTCGCGAGGATCTGAATAAAATCGCACCACGCGTTTCGGCAGTAATAAACCCGGTCAAACTCATCATCACAAACTATCCGGAAGGACAGGTTGAAATGCTCGAAACGGTTAACAACCCGGAAGACTTATCAGCCGGCACACATGAAATAGCTTTCTCGCGTGAATTATATATTGAACGCGAAGACTTCATGGAAGATGCTCCTAAAAAATTCTTCCGTATGACACCGGGACAGGAAGTGCGCCTGAAAAGTTCTTATATCGTAAAATGTACCGGCTGCAAAAAGGATGAAAACGGCGAAATCGTTGAAATCTACGCCGAATATGACCCGATGACAAAGAGTGGAATGCCCGATAGTAACCGCAAGATCAAAGGCACATTGCACTGGGTATCTGCTGAACACAGTTTGCCGGCGGAAGTTCGTTTATACGACAGACTGTTCATGACTGAAAATCCAAGTGAAGAGAAAGACAAAGATTTTCACGAACTGCTAAATCCCAATTCGCTGACAGTTCTGAAAAACTGCCGGGTAGAAGCCGAATTGGCTTATGCGAAACCTTATGATCATTTTCAATTCCAACGTCTGGGTTATTTCAATATAGATCCCGACAGCAAGGAAGGAAAACTTATTTTTAACAGAACAGTCTCGTTGAAAGACACCTGGACAAAAGTAAAAGACAAGTCCTGATAGCTTTTCAACAGAGAAGGAGTCGAAATATGAAACAAAACAAAGCGTCTCATCTTCTGAATAAATATTTAGCTGCCAAAGAAGCCGGGAAAGAGATATATTTTGACGCTGATGAGATAGACCTGATTCTTGAATCCTTAGAAACTCAGGAAAGCTATGCCCATTATGAAGATATACTTTCACTCGGGCTACGGCTACATCCGGGTAATACCGACTTACGCGTCAGGCAATGCAAACTACTCATCTATAATGAGCAGTATGATGAAGCGTTAAATTTAATAGACAGCATTTCGGATACTGACCATTTTGATTTAACCCTTCTGCGCCTGGAGTGTTATTGCGCATTAGACCAATATCACAAAGTAGTGAGCTACATTGAGACTCATCTAAACGATAATAAGGAAGAACTGGAAGAAATGTTTGAATATCTCGTTCCAATCCTGAGTGACATGGACATGAACGAAGAAACATCAGACCTCATACAACGCGGACTAAAGATATTTCCGGACAACATGATCCTGAAAGATGAACTTTGCCTGCATCTTGAAGCTATCGGCGATATTGACGGAGCAATCAAAATATGCAACGAGCTTATAGACAAGAACCCTTATTCGGTAGATTATTGGTTTATGTTGGGGCGGCTATATTCTATGTCTGCAGATTATGAAAAGGCTATAGAAGCATTCGATTTTGCCTTGACTTGTGATGATTCGGATATTGAACTGAAAATTCTCAAAGCTTACTGCCTGTACATGAATGATAACTTCGAAAAAGCAATTGAAATCTATTCTGATATTATTGATACGGACAACAGTTTGCAAAACCGGATAACACCTCTGTTAGCTGAATGTTACATCAAACAAGACAAGTACGAAGAGGCCTACCGGATATTAAAGGAACATCTGGAAAAAAAAGAAGCAAATGTGATAGAAGACATTTCCACATTCCTGAATTTTATACGCTGTTGCATGGAAACAGAAAGAGAAGCAGAGGCTACAGTAACACTAAACAAAGCACTCGAATTGTATCCTGATAATATTCGCCTGCTATCTATTTTAGCAATAAAATACGCTGAAGAAAGCAAAAATGAAGAAGCAAAAGAAATCACCGAAAAATTATTCAGGCTAATTGATGAAGCAAACGACAGCTATATAGACAATGCCGAAAGTCTTTTTCAAACAGCTCAATACCTGAGCTTAAAGAGTGATATCGAAGAAGCTTTGAAATATTACCTCAAGATACTTAGCATTGATCCGAAAATGCCTTTTATTACCATGTATATAGCTATGGCTTATTTAGCTCTCGGAGATATAGACGCATTCAATAAATATTATAACCTGACCCCCCACGAAGATTTATCCGATTTCTTCGATAAGTCGGGCATAAATCCGGACGATTTACTACAAGACCTTGATAATAAACATATTGATCCGGAAAATCTCACAAAAGAATATCTTAAAAATAAAGGACACAGAAACTAAATATCCTGAAACCGGAATAGATTATTCTCCGTTTCGTCTTGGTTTTATCACATTAGTTCTTAACTTTGTGAATCTACGCGATAATACATAATTAGTAATTTATGGCTAAAATTAAAGGAGCTGTAGTGGTTGATCAGGAACGGTGCAAAGGATGCGATTTATGCGTTATAGCCTGTCCGACAAGTGTTTTGGAGCTTCACCCACGTGAAGTTAACAACAAAGGATACCACTATGCATACATGAAAAACCCGGACGAGTGCATTGGTTGTTCCAGTTGCGGCTTGGTATGTCCGGACGGATGTTTAACGATCTACAAAGTTAAAGTGTGAAATCAACTCAATCTTAAACCTGTATGGAAGAAGATATAAAATTAATGAAGGGAAACGAAGCCGTTGCCCATGCTGCCATTCGTTATGGCGTGGATGGCTACTTCGGCTACCCGATAACTCCTCAATCCGAAATACTTGAAACGCTCACGCTTGAAAAGCCATGGGAAACCACCGGTATGGTAGTTTTACAGGCAGAAAGCGAAGTAGCTGCAATCAATATGGTTTACGGAGGAGCCGGTACAGGAAAACGTGTGATGACCTCTTCCTCAAGTCCCGGCATCAGTCTGAAACAAGAAGGTATTTCGTATATCGCAGGATCTGAATTACCCTGTCTTATTGTCAATGTAATGCGTGGAGGTCCCGGTTTGGGAACCATTCAGCCCAGTCAGGCAGATTACTTCCAGACTGTTAAAGGTGGAGGTCACGGTGATTACAGACTGATTACGCTTGCTCCGTATTCAGTACAAGAGATGGCAGACTTTGTGGGATTAGGATTTGAATTAGCATTCAAGTATTCGACCCCGGCCATCATACTGGCGGATGGCATCATTGGTCAGATGATGGAAAAAGTAATTTTGCCTCCTTTCCGTCCAAGAAAGACAGAAGCGGAAATTCTCAAGGAATCCCCATGGGCGGCGCAAGGAAAACCTGCCGGACGTAAGCCTAATGTGATTACATCTCTGGAACTTGATGCTGCAAAAATGGAAGAAAACAATATCCGTTTTCAGGCGAAATACAAGAAGATAAGCGAGAATGAAGTCCGGTATGAAAAATTCCATTGTGATGATGCCGAATACCTGCTCGTAGCTTTCGGATCATCAGCCCGCATTTGCCAGAAAGTCGTAGAAAACGCGCGCAATGAGGGTATCAAATTAGGTCTGTTACGCCCTATTACTCTTTGGCCTTTTCCTTCCGAAGCATTAAACAATTACGCATCCGGAATCAAGGGCATCCTGTCTGTCGAACTCAATGCCGGACAAATGGTAGAAGACATTCGCCTTGCTGTAAACGGTAAGGTGAAAGTCGAACATTTCGGAAGATTGGGAGGTATCGTATTTACTCCCGATGAAATATTAGAAGCCTTTAAACAAAAAATACTCTGAGAATATGGAACGCGGAGGTAAAACTGATCAATTAATAACAGTCGTTTTTATGGTTCTGGCCGTCATAGCAGTTATTTGTTTGCTATTTGCCAATAGCCGGATTTACTTTTTATCCTTTGCCGGTGTTGCGTTATTATTACGCGTAACCCAATATGCTCTCAGATTTTTTAAATAAAAATAGTCACTATGGAATTATGCGATATAATTAAACCGGAAAATCTGGTCTATAAAAAACCGGAATTAATGAATGAT